>NZ_JBWXGD010000002.1:0-132979 GCF_059900875.1 Lactobacillus sp. XV13L
TTGCCTGCTTTAGTTTATTAAGTCAAAGGATCTAGTTTTTTCCCAGACTCTTTTAAAGTAGGTAAATAAAAAATGATTTAAGAGCTAGTTTTCATACTCGTTAATCGTTAACCCAACATAAGTCCTAGACCAAGTGTGTCAGTCCTTTCCATGACGATGATGCCTGGCTGCCCGAGCACCTAGCCTATGAAGAGTTTAGTAGGGACTGCCCGCGCAACAATCAGTATTTAAAGGGCCAATCGACGTAGGAATAAATCGTGACTGATGGTTTGCGGCTTGATTCAATATCGGAAAAGCCCTGCAACTTCATGTAGGACCTAAAAGATAAAGATAATAAACAAATACGAACTTGTTTCAAAATTACGCTGGCAAATCTAGGTTATCTGCCAGGTCTACTCAATGCCATTCAATATCAAGAGTCTAACGGCTGTTTGGAAGGAATCAGTCGCAAGATCAAGCGCACGACCTAAGGCTACCGCAACTTTATATATTTAGTAGCCCGTATTAGGCTGGAAAAAATCAAACCTGGAATCAAGCAAAAGGCATCAAGCTACTTAGTAGCCTGATGCCTAATCAAAATTCCACTTATCTATTTGTACGAAGGATTTCTAAAAATAATTTTTATTGAATTCAATAGCTGCAGTGAGTAATAGATCTTTCTCTTTATAAGGCGAGGACATTATATTAAATCATCTTTCAAAAAAATAAGGAACTCCACAAAGAGTTCCTTTTAATTAACGATAATGAGTGTTTTATGTTGGCTTGAGGTGTTCACACACAACCCTATGAAGACTCCTTAAGCCAGTGCAATTAAGTCCAACCCACCAACTTAAGTTGTAACGTCTAACAGATACTCAAGTTACCTGTTATTATACATATTTTATAATATAATTTTTGTAAAAACAAGAAAAATAAAAAAGGAAAGAATTTCTCCGATCGAGTGTACTCTGATGAACCAAAACTCAAAAACTTTAGGGGTAGCTGTTTTTTCAAAATACTCTAGGCAAATAAAAGAAGCCATTTTAAAGTGACTTCTTTAACTCTAGTGATAGATAATCTATCAAATATTATTAGAATTTATATGTTCACGTGTCAATCTTGCAGCCTCTGAAAGATCAAGTCCATAATCAGTTATTGAAATTTCGTATTCAAAAGCATGAATTTCATCAACATCTTTTGCCTTACCATAATTAAAAAAGGCACCAAGCGTTCCACATAAATGTAAAATGTTAGAGAGACTTTCATTAGAATACACAACGATAAAAATACTATTTTTATACGATTTTTCAATTCTATATTCAAAAGCATTTTTAATACTTGTTTTTATGACAAGCATTAAATCTTCTAGTTTCTTTTCGTTCATTACTAAAAACTTGCTGTGGGTTCCAAAACTACTGCGGAGACGGGTAATATATTAGAAGAGGCCCTTCCTGTTAAAACTACATATCCATGACTATTATTAACATTAGGAATAGTCACTTGTTTTGTCCATGCATTATTAAGAATCCCTAACCCGCCTCTAACGATTGAAATATTTCTTACTTTTCCATTATTGTAATGAGCATGCAAGTCCAAGTCTAGTCTGAAAGACGCAAAATCAGGGTCCGTCATTTTTATGTAAATGTAATAAGTTCTACCCGATACACGCGTTACTTTAGATATGCCTGCGTTACCCGTTATTGTTGAACGAGTTAGGTTACTAATCGAACTCATTGATTTAATATTTTCGTCAAAATTTAAGTAAGGTGTATTATTTTGTTGTTCAGTGTTATCTTGAAAATTATCTGGTGTATCAGTATTTGCACTAACGCTCTTACTATTCAAAGCAAGAGAAAAAGTTATTAATCCTAGTGCGATAAAAGACAAAAACCATTTGTTATACTTTCTCATAATATTAACCTACATGATATCAATATAAATAATAAATTTTTATCATTATATCACAAAATGATTAATATACTACACGATAATTCATTTAATAAAAAATATTTCACTTTAATAGCATAATCAACTCTATTACGGACCGGTATTGTAATTAAATGAAAGCTCAGACTGAATATTGAACAAATCACCTAAAAAACCAGTTAAGTATACCACCCTTTACTGTCGCTAATTAAAGTTGTTAAAAGGCGTAATCCTGGCTTTGGCTCTCTGCTCATAATCGACACGTTAAAAATCAAGTACGGCCTGCAGGTGAATCATAACCCTTTAAAAATCTTTACAGCGGTGAAATCATCAGCTACACGATCAGCCAGCGGCCGCAGACCAAGTATGTTCTGGACGGACTCAAGCAGGTTTTGACCATCCGGCCTAAATTGCCTTACCGCATGACGATTCATAGCGACCAGGGCATTCAATACCAGTCCAAAGTATATTCTCAGACCCTAAAGCAGCACCACGTTTTTCAAAGCATGTCGCGGCAAGCAGCCTGCGAGAGCCTCTTTCACATCATAAAGGTTGAGCTAGACTACTACACTTATACTTATCCTACTAAGAAGCGCTGCAGGAAGCCATGGAAAAGTGGATCAAATACTGGAATCAAACTAGAATCAGGCACACGCTAAAAGGTCGCACCCCGATTGAATATCGGAATACGGCCTTAGCAAACATGAATTAATGTTAACGTCCAATTCTAGGGGTTAACTTCATCTAGTACCACTCAACGTCCCTTTTGAATATATTAAACTATCATCGATTTATATTTTAATAACATATATCTGACTGCAGTATCTCTTTCAAACTTTAAAAGACATAAATTATCTAGTCATAAGATTAATTATCTAACTAATTTTGCTATTAAGACATTTCATGTATTCCTACGGCTTTAGTTAGCGGAAAAACGCGTTTAGCATAGTAGTATTTACGAAAATTAGCGGGCCACACGGACACGCCTGCAGCTGGCCATGAATGTAGAACCTTATTGTGGCCAAGGTAAATCCCCACGTGGTAACATGCTTTCTTAGGCCTGCCATAAAAGATCAAATCCCCTTGACGTAGCTTTTTCAAGCTGACAGTTTGTAGAGTTGGACTTTGAACAAACGAACGACAACCCCATTCGTGGGTTGCATGCCAACGTGGATTAGCAGGTGACGGATCGATGCCCGTAGCATACATACACTGCATCACAAGGCCAGAACAGTCTACTGAGGTGCCAGGCTCCTTGGTAGTAAAGTCCACCCAGGCCGTTCTAGCATTTTTATATTGAAAGCCGCGTTTGAGAAAGGCTCTAATATAATCACTTCGCGTTGAGGCGTAATTCAATGTCTGATCAAGCGGACTAGCATAATAACCCTTAATGTGCAGACTAGTCATATGCGGCTGACGGAACATCTGCGGAATTTGGTAACGTCTGACTGTTTTAATTGCAATTTTATCACTGGTAGCAGCTAACGCAGTTGACGTGCTTGGCACATAAAGACGCCACGTACTATGTAAATGGTGGTACCAGACAGCTGGATATGTCACCGTAAAGTTACCTTTATCGTCAGTAACATACTTTTTCATTATAATGTACTTCTTGCCGTTCCACTTTTGTAAAAAAACTGGTCTTTTTTCTGCACTGTTTAAAGCTACTCGATCAAGAATTTGATCTCCTGCAGTCCACTTATACTTAGTATAGAGACCTTTAAAAATTGTTTTGGTTTTTGTTGATTGTGCAGGTAAAGTTACTTCGCTAAGTTGCACCTGTCGGTTTACATCATTACTAGTTTTGCTTGTTTTAGATTGCTCATTAGGTAGCACCTCCATCTCAGTACTTGGTACTTGGTTTGTTGTAGCTGCTACAGCTGCAGATGAGCCCATAGTAGCCATTAAGGCGATAGCTACAATGCTAGCTAACACTTGCTTTTGATATTTCATATTGTTTCTTTCTCCTTCAACAGGTTGTTATCCTTTAAATCTTAACTATTCAGTAACTTAAAGCTCTGCATCCATCACGACGCCAGTATCTAACAAAGTTTTTGTTGCTCATCGAGGAGGGATGACCAGTCCATGGATCATTGTAGAAAAGCACGTTGTGGTGGTACCCCGTTAAAGTTAGTGCATGGTTAGCCAGACCATTCATACCGCACACCCAAACAACTACCAAGTGTGAATGAAGCAGTTTTTTCTTGATTGCCGTCAAAGAACAATTGGTCATTACCTCGGCTGTACCTAGATACTTTTTGACCAGACTCTTCAGGCCAGCAGGTGCAATCCAGTAACCGGCGGGATATTCTTTATAAGGCGAGCCGACAAAACCTTTATTGGGATCTTTGCTACGAGGGGTCTCATTGGCAATCTGGAGCTTAGACACTTTATGCCCCGCAAAGTTGATCATCATTGCAGTCGCAGTCATTTCACATCCAGTTGGCAATTCAGGTTTCTGCGATATACATTTGACCTTGTTCTTAACCCCAACTACGTTACCGTTACGAATCCAATAATAAGCCTTCTTAGTGACGATTGACTTCTCACTTCTAGGTCCGTTAGGTAAGTAATAGCTGTAGGAGGATTTGCAAGGCGTTTTACGTAAACCAGTTAGTAAAATACCATGTTTATTAAATAAGTAGTGGTAATTCTTGATTTTTACAAGACCAGTAGCCTTCCTATTTGAACTGTAATAGTATATTTTTTTACCTGATTTTGTAATCCAGCCTTGCTTTACCATTGGTCTGGAAGGTGCTTGATTAATTGCATCACTATTAATCACATTAGACTTTCCTATGTCAGCTTGGTTTTCTTGAGCCGCATTACTTTGGTGGTCAGTCAATCCGGAGTTTGCTGCCTTTACTTGATCAATACTCTGGGTTGCCAACAACGCCGAAATAAATACAATTATAAATAGCCGCTTTTTATTCATTGTTTATCCATAAATCCATAATATAAATTATTCTTTATTATTAAATTACTCCAGTAAAATCAATTTAACAATAGTATCAACAGCAAATAGCAAAAATATTAGCTTAGAATCATTGAATTTGGTAAGCTAGTCAAAAGCAAAATGAGATTTTGGTCAATATTCTGACTGCAATTTTCAAATTTATTAATTTTTATATCCTTGGTAAGTGACATGGGCCTTAACGCGACCCTGTGCTAATTTTTTAATTTTCACCTGCACAATGGCCTTGTGGTAACCATAATCCTCAAATTCAGGTTCATTGTCTTCAATTGCGTCAAGATCACTCTCAAAGGTATCAGATGTGTCCAAGATGGTTGGACCACTATTGAAATCACGGTGGTGCTTGGCCTTATGATAATCGGCAACCGTGCCGTTGCGGTGACCAATGCGACTAAGCCGTTTATAGATACCCTTGCGCAGTTTTGCAGACGTCAATTTTATTCTTTTGACCTTGATCTTTTGCTTATTTTTATAAGTGACACCATCAGCATCGTCACCAATGTAATGCTTCCCGTCAATCTTATATTTGGCGTGCCAGTCAAGTAATGATATTGCTGAAACCTTATATTGCGCACCACGAGGTACTCGCTTAATAGCTTTTCCTCTATTGTTAAAAAGCGTCCCGCTGTGTTGAGTTACCATAAAGCAGTTAACCGGTATCCATTCATCAACAATTAACCAGTTATGCTTCTTAAATATTCTATTTACCAACGCATTGTGGTAGGCAAACTTGCTAGCATGCGGACGCTCCACATAAGTATAAGCCTCAACTTTTTGTCCTAAGCCTCCAATTATAGCAGCACTTGCCAATCCAATAAGTGCGGTAACAATCAGCACCTTACTAAATAATCTGTTTAGCCAAGTAGACTTTCCTTTTTTTTGCACTATCTAGTCCTCCAATTATAAATTAAAAATATCACCATTAAATTTAATTTCTAATTCGGTGATTCAGCAATCCCTAGTCTGATAATTCCAGTCAGAACATCCGAATGAAATCCTTAACTCGCCATCCCGTCCATTTGTTCTAGCACACAAAAACAAGCCCGCGGCAAAGCAGAGCTTGTCTTACTTAATCACATTTTTCTTAATATGTTGCACCGACAGCTGAATAAACCTGCCCCTTACCGGCAACCACAACGGCGCCCAGGCCAATTGTCTTGTCCTGCGGATTAAGCAGAATGTCACGGTGGCCCCAGTTGGAAGCAGCGTCATTATAGATGTATTCGTAGAGCATGTTGTCGGCAATCAAGGCACTCGAAGGGTTTTTAGCGGCTGTCAGTTCATTGGTCTTGTGGTCAACGGTCCAGCCCCATGGGAACATCGCGATGCATTCGCCGAGACCATTAAAGGAAATACCGGCCTGCTTATAGTAGTCTTCCAAGATGAAATTACCTGACTTGCCGTTGTGACTAAAGTTAGCCGGGAGCAGCTTAGTCCTCTCCTGCGTTACTTCGTCGTAATGCGTGTCTGCTGTTACCGGGGTCAAACCACGCTTTGTGCGTTCATCGTTCAAGACCTTTAAAAATTCCTGTCTGAATTCACTAAGCGAAAAGTCAGCAATTGTGGCCTTGGCTTTCTTGGGCTCAGCCTGCTTAACCGGCGTAGCTGCTGGCTTTTGCACCCTGACCTTCTTAATCTTAATGCAATTTGCGGGTACAAACTTGCCTTGGATCACTAAGTAAAACTTCTTACCCCTGATTTTTTGGCTGCCGACAACCGTCAGTTTCTTACCCTTTTTCAATACGGACTTTTTAATCTTGCGACCCTTCTTGTTGTAGAAGTTGGTCTTTTTGATAACCCTGCCGCTTTTCATGCCTATGCCCGGAGCTTGGGGGGCCTGCTCATCGTAACTGACGGTCCACTTAGCAGCATCCGCCAGTGATGGCACCTTCAAGGTCGCAGCTGCGGAAATGTCCTCAGCGGCAAGCCGGTTTGCACCCCAAGACAGGCCACCGGCAAGTCCAGCCGCAGCCAGAACTCCGGCAACTAACTTGCGATATTTAAAATTCTTCATTGCTCTTTCTCCTTATAGATTGCGCACGGACGCCCCCGAGGCGCCGTCATCATCGTGCATGGCTGCAGCAAGAGCCAATCTTACCGTCAGGTCCACTAGTTTGCTTGATTTCTATTAAAGCACAACGCACAAACGCAAGCAATAAAGAAATTAATATACTCTTGATTGAGTCTTATTGCCTGTGGCGGTAGGTAAACTGCAGCAGCTTGTTGGCGTCGGTAAATTCGTCTTCGTCATCGAGCACGACAACGATGCGGCCGCTGCCTTTCCTGCTGCTCCCGACGAAGCAGTAGCCCGCACGCGGCGTCCAGCCCGTCTTCATGCCGTCGGTTTTCAGCGCTCTCACGTTATACTTGCGGCCAGGCAGCGTATTGTTATAATTGTGCAGCTGCTGTCCCGCCACGTACTTGGCGGGCGTACTAAAGTACTTCATCAGGTCCGGATAATCGCGGGCAACGTGGTAGGCAATAATTGCCAGATCCTTGGCGGACATCAGATTACCCCCATTCCACGCACCCTTGACGTAAAAGCCGTACGGTGCTAGTGCATCGTTTTCCAGACCGGAAGCGGAAACAAAGCTGGCGGACAGGTGCCACAATTTGGCCTGCTTGTTCATCATCTTAATAAACTTCTTGTTGGAGCCGGCGACCCACTGACCCAGTCGGATGGCGGAATTGTTGTCGGAGTCAATGATGGTTGATTCCATTACCTGCCTGATCGTGTACATGCGTTTTGAATGAACGCGCAGGCTGTTCAGGTTGGGATTAGAGCCCATTCGCACCAGCGCTTGTGAATACTTCACCTTCTTTTGCCAGCCCTGCGGATTTCTCGCCAATTTGCGGCGGGCCAAGTAAATGGTCATTAGCTTGCCGGTTGAAGCCGTTAGATAGCGCTTTTTAGCGTTTTTGGCCAGCAAAACTTGGCCCGTTTGCCGGTCTAGCACAAGGTAGGCCTTGGCCTTGGTCTTAGGCTTCTTGGCCTGGATGTAGTCGTCATACTTGCCCACTGTTGTGGGCTGCGCGTGGCTGTACACCGGTACCTTAGTTATAGCGGGAGCGGGTTGCACGGCTGGGGTGACAATGTCTTCAGGCGGTATACCGCTGGCTGCCTTTGCCCTTGCAGCGCCACTTAGGCCGATTCCAGCAAATAGAAGGCCAATGACCAAATAAAAATATTTCTTTAACTTCAAATTTATTTCCTTTCCGGTTAGCACTTCAGACTTTAGAACACAGCTTAAAAAGCAAATCGTTCAAAAGTAAAAGGCGCAAACTCAAATCGTTGAGTTTACGCCTTTTTTATTCGCTTTGTCCAGTTGGACCGTAACTATTTTAAGGTTACAGTAGCGCCAACTTCTTCAAGCTTAGATTTAATGTCATTAGCTTCGTCTTCAGAAACGCCTTCCTTAACGTTCTTAGGAGCGCCGTCAACAAGATCCTTGGAGTCCTTAAGGCCAAGTCCAGTGATGTCACGAACAGCCTTAATAACCTTAACCTTTTCTTGGCCAGCTTCAGTTAATTCAACATCGTAAGTTGATTTAGCAGCAGCTTCGCCACCGGCAGCACCAGCTGCGGCAACAGGAGCAGCAGCTGAAACGCCAAATTCATCTTCAATTGCCTTTACCAGGTCATTCAATTCAAGAATTGAAGCACTCTTCAAGTCTTCAATAATCTTTTCAGTATCTAAAGCCATACTTATGTATCCTCCGAAATTTTAAAATTAGATATAAATTACTTTAGTTTTATTCTGCAGCTTCGTCTTTAGAATCAGCAACAGCCTTAACAGCGTATGCGACATTGCGCACTGGCGCTTGTAATACGGAAACAAGCATTGACAACAGACCTTCACGGCCAGGGATAGCAGCAAGTTCCTTGATTTCATCCTTTGAAGTCAATTTACCTTCTAACATACCACCCTTGATCTCAATGACCTCGAAGTTGTCCTCGTATTTAGAAACAATCCGGGCTGGCTCCGTAATATCATCAGCGTTGTCAGTGTAAATAACAGCAGTCGGACCAACAAAAGTATCATTAAGTCCTTCAATGCCAGCCTTAGCAGCAGCACGTCTTAAGTATGTGTTCTTAACAACCTGCATCTTAACGTCATTGTCGCGCAGTTCCTTACGCATGTTAGTAACTTCTTCAACCGTCAAGCCCAGGTAGTTGATTACCAAGATGGCTTTTGCACCCTTAAGTTCTTCAGCAAATGCGTCAACGAACTTTTCTTTTTCAGCAATAGCAGCTTTACTCAATCAAATTCACCTCCATCAGTTTCATTAATAAATTCCATCGGACCAAAAACTCCATGCCGAGAAGGACATGGAGCATAAATCATCTTCATTATCTTCTGGCCTCGGCGGGATATTGAGGCACCATGCCACCCGAGTCTTAGGTAGAATTTACTTTGACTAGTATAACAAGACTTAGCCCCAAATGCAAGATAGTTATTTATTTTCGTCTTCAAGTAATTCAAATAATTCACCCGAAGTCTTATAGATAACCCAACTGGCTATATTAACAATGTGGTCACTAATCCGCTCGAGCAAGCGAATAATAACAAAGTAGCTGGCCGAGGCCACTGCCACCGCTGGATCCTGCTCAACGCCATCAATAATTATTTTTCTAGCCTTGTTGTAAGCCTCGTTGACTTCTGCGTGACCTTCGAGCATCCTACGCGCCGTCTCTTCGTCTTCTTGCACATAAGCGGTCAGCACCTGAATCAGCATCGTGCGTACTTCATGGGTCATGCGGGAAATAATTGTTTCGGCTTCTGGAATACGCGGGTTGCCCTTGACCCTGACCGTCTCAATAGCGATGCTGTTAGCATTCTCACCAATTCGCTCCAGGTCGGTTGTCGCCTTCAGGATGCTGATAACCACCCGGAAGTCGGTTGCAACGGGCTGCTGCAGGGCCATTAGCGCTAGCGCCTTTTTCTCAATCTTGATTGCTTCCTTGGCAACTTCCTTGTCTTCAGCAATCATTGCCTGCGCCGCTTTTTTATCGTGATCAACAAACGAACGCGTTCCCTTATCAATTAGATCATTAACCAGCACCCCTAGTTCCATAAAGCGGGTGTTCAACTTCTTTAGTTCATCTAAAAATATCTCGTGCATAATCCTACCTCTGATTTAGCCAAAACGGCCGTTAAGATAATTACTCGTCAGTTCCTTTTTGGGTGCCAAAAACATCTCTTCGGTGGGGCCCGCTTCGATCAGGTCGCCATTCATCAAAAAAGCCACCTGGTCAGCAACCCGGCTGGCCTGCTGCAGGTTGTGCGTTACCATGATGAAAGTATACTTTTGCTTCAAGCCCATTAGCGTTTCCTCAATTTCCGCACTTGAAATCGGATCAAGCGCCGAAGTGGGTTCATCAAGCAGAACCACCTCCGGCCTGATTGCAAGGGCGCGCGCAATGCAAATACGCTGCTGCTGGCCCCCAGAAAAAGCCAGGGCATTGCGCTGCAGCGCATCCTTGGTTTCCGCCCAGATAGCGGCCTGCTGCAGGCTCTCCTCAACGCGCTGCTCAATCAGTTCCTTGTCCTTGACGCCGGCAACGCGCAGTCCGTAGGCCACATTGTCAAAAACAGAAAACGGGAAGGGCGTCGGTTGTTGAAAGACCATGCCGACGTGCTTGCGCAAGGCAACCAGGTCAAGATTGGAAGAATAAATATCCTTTTTTCCCAACAAGATTTTACCCGCGATCTTGATGCCGGCAATATCATCATTCATCCGGTTCAAGCAGCGCAAGAAGGTGGACTTGCCACAGCCCGACGGGCCAATTAGCGCCGTTAATTTCTGGGCGGGGAAGGCCAGGCTGATCCCGTGCAGCGCTTCAAACGTGCCGTAACTCAGTCTAACGTCTTCAGCTTCCATAATATTTTTCATCTGAGCTCCTTTAGCCAAAACTACCCTGAATGTATTTTTCCGTAATTTCACCCTGCGGATTGGTAAATATGTTGGTCGTCGTGTCATACTCAAGGGCGTGGCCCAAGTGGAAAAATGCGGTGTACTCGCTGATTCTTGAGGCCTGCTGCATGTTGTGCGTTACCATCACCATGGTGTATTTCGCGCGCAACTGCTTTAGCGTGTCCTCAAGCTTAGCGGTTGACACCGGGTCGAGTGCGCTTGCCGGTTCGTCCAAAAGCAGCACTTCAGGCTTCAAGGCGATTGCCCGCGCAATGCATAAACGCTGCTGCTGGCCGCCCGAAAGGGCCAAGGCACTCTGGTTCAGCTTGTCCTTGACCTCATCCCATAAGGCCGCCGCCCGCAAACTTTCTTCAACAATCTGATCGAGCTTGGCTTGATCTTGCTGGCCGTTGGCCTTCAATGCATAAACAATGTTTTCCCTGATCGACTTCGGGAAGGGATTAGGTTTTTGAAAGACCATGCCAATTGCCTTGCGTAGCTCGTACACGTTAACCTCTTTTTGGTTGACATTCAGATCATGAAACATAATCTTGCCGTCAACCTGCGCCACCCGATCATTCATCCGGTTCAGGCAGCGCAGGAAAGTCGACTTGCCCGAACCCGAGGCCCCAATGAGTGCCGTAATCGTGTTTTTCTTAAAACCCAGACTGACGTCAAACAGCTTTTGAATCGTCCCCCCGTAAAAAACGGACAGGTCCTGTGTGTAAATTGCGCAGTCTTCTTTGCTAAACGTCTTAATGTGTCTTGCTTTTTCTTGCCAGTTTTTCATAGAACTTCCCTACTTCACTTGCGCAGCGGTCAGGCGGGTATAAACCCAGTTGCCCAGTGCCCGTGCGCCAAAGTTAAAGATAATAACCACGATCACCAATAAGGCCGATGAGGCCGCCGACACGGCATTAACGTCGGGGATAATCCCCTCAGTGTTAACCTTCCAAATGTGCACAGCCAGGGTCTCAGCCGGGCGCATCACATTCAAAAAACTGCTTGGACTAAACATGTTCCAGTTGGAATAATCAACCGTTGATCCGCTCTGTCCCGCTGTATAAATAAGCGCTGCGGCCTCACCAAAAACACGCCCAGCACTCAGAATAACGCCCGTGATGATCCCAGGCAGCGCCGCAGGCAGAACAATCCCGCGAATAGTTTTCCAATTAGATAACCCGAGTGCCCATCCGGCCTCGCGCTGGGTCTGGGGCACGCCCTTGATTGCTTCTTCGATATTGCTGGTCAAAATCGGCAGGTTGAAGAAGGTCAAGGCCAGCGCACCGGCAATAATGGAGAAGCCCAACCCAAACTGCACTACAAACAGCAGGTAGCCGAACAGCCCGACAACGATTGACGGCAGCGAACTCAAGATTTCAATCGTCGTCCTGATGAGCTGCGTTAGCCAGTTATCCTTGGCGTATTCCGCCAGGTAGATTGCCGCCCCAAGTGCAATCGGCAGCGAAATTATGAGCGTGAGCAGCAAGAGGTACAGCGAATTGAACAGCTGGTCGCGCACGCCCCCACCGGCCTCAAAGGAAGAGGCCGCCGCGGTCAAAAAGTGCCACGACAAGTGCGGCACGCCAGACGCCAGAATGTTGCCGATGATGCTAGCCAACAATAAGATGACTATTCCCACCAAGAAGTAAATGACGCCCGTAGCAATCCGGTTAGTCCTTTTTGAATTCATAATCTCCTAGCTCTTCTTTCCAATCAAGTGCACCAAAAAGTTGAACACCAACGACATTACCAAAAGCAGCAGAGCCAGCGACCACAGCGCGTTGTTGGGCAGCGTGCCCATCACGGTATTGCCCATCTGGCTGGTCAATTGACTGGTCAAGGTGGCCGCCGGGTTAACCAGATTAGGCGGCAGCAGGACCGCATTGCCGATTGCCATCTGGACCGCAAGCGCCTCGCCGAAGGCACGCGCCATGCCAAAAATAACGGCGGTCATGATCCGTGCCCGGGCTGCGCGCAGAACAACGTGAAAGATGGTCTGCCACTGGGTCGCGCCCAGCGCGGCCGATGATTTGCGCAGTTCTTTGGGAACGGCCTTAAATGCATCGACAGTCAGTGAAGTGATCGTCGGCAGCACCATGACGAACAGGATTAGCGTGGCCGTTAAAATTCCAAAACCGGTTCCCCCAAAAACAGTTCTAACCGCCGGAACAATCACACTCAGGCCCAAGAAGCCATAAACGACGGAGGGAATGCCCACCAAAAGCTCCATCGCAGCTTGGAGCAAACGGCCATACTTAGCCGCCGAATACTCGGTCATAAACAGCGCCACTGCAATCGAGAAGGGCGTCGCCAGCAAAGCAGCAAGCAGCGTAACGGCAAACGACGTAACGATCAGCGCCGCCGCGCCAACGTGGTCCTTGCCCGCAGCCGGATTCCAGTCAGACGAAAATAAAAAATGCAGGATATTGACATGGTCAGAAAAGAAGGTTGCCAGTCCCCTTGCTCCAACAAAGCCAATGATTGCAACGATTAACACACCAATCAGGGCGATTGCACAAAACGTCAGCCCCTTGCCCCAGCGTTCCTGCCGCGTTTCTTTAGAAGGCCTGGTCAAACGTGCAACGTCAATATCCCGTGGATCAATTCCCTTGAACTTGACGTGGGGAACCTTTTGCTGTGCAATTGCCTTTTCGACAACTTTTTGCAGATCTTGCTTTTTTCTTCCCATTTACTTACCTATTTTTGTAACTCGATTATGACTGTCACGGGTAACCTGCATTTCACCGATGCTCAGGTACCCGATCTTAGGAACTAGTTCCTTTTGTACTTTTGCGCTTAACACGTATTTAATGAAGGCCGCCGTCGCTTTATTGGGCTTGCCCTTCGTGTACATGTGCTCATAGGACCAGAGCCGCCACTTGTTGGTGGGAATGTTCTGGTTCACAGGCTGCACGTGATCGATGGCGAGCTTCTGAATGTGCGGATCATTGGCATAGGGAAAAGAAATATACGAGATTGTCCCCGGCGTCGAACTGACAATCTTCTTAACCGTCCCGTTAGAATCCTGCTCCTGCGAATTGACCGCGTCCCTGCCCTTCAAGATGATATCTTCAAAACTCGTTCTGGTGCCACTGCCCCGCGAACGGTTGATAACAATTATTGGCAGGTCCTTGCCGCCGACCTCGCGCCAGTTCTTGACCTTGCCGGTATAGATTGCAGCCAGCTGGGCCGTTGACAGGTTCTTAACGCCTACGCCCTTATTGGCAATCGGAACAATTCCGACAACCGCGACGGGGTAATCGGCAAGTTTACCAGCATCAATGCCCTTCTGGGTTTCCGCAAAAACGTCGGACGTGCCGACTTCAACCGCCCCGGCCTGCACCTGGCTAAGTCCCGTGCCTGAGCCGCCGCCCTGGACAATAATGTTGCTGTCCAGGTGGGACAGGTGGTAGTCACTTGCTGCCTGCTCGATTAGGGGCTGCAGGGCACTTGAGCCCACAATGGTGATCTTTTTTTGATTTTTGCTGCACCCAGCTAGTAGCGGCACCAGCAAAAGACCGACTAACAGCTTAACCCAGTTATTTTTGCACATCATAATCCCTCAACAAGACAATTAAATTAGCTCTAGTTTACCAAACATTGCACCAGCGATAAACCATAAACTTTCTGAAGACAACAAAAAGGGGCAATCCAGCTAAGCTAGATTGCCCCCCTAATCAGCAATGATTTAGTCCAAATTTAACGGATCAAGCTTGATCCCCGGGCCAAAGGTTGCAGCAACTGCAACACTCTTAATGTACTGACCCTTAGCAGCTGACGGACGAGCACGCAAGATGACGTCGCGCAGTGCATCAAAGTTTTCGATTAATTGTTCATCGGTAAATGAAACCTTGCCGATGGCGGCGTGGATAGCAGCCTGACGGTCAACCCGGTATTCAACCTGACCGGCCTTCACGTTCTTAACGGCCTTTTCAATGTCCATGGTAACCGTCCCGGTTTTCGGGTTAGGCATCAAGCCTTTTGGCCCCAAGATTCGGCCCAAGCGTCCAACCTTAGCCATCATTGTTGGCGTAGCAACAACAACGTCAAAGTCCAAGTAGCCGTTTTGCACCTTTTCGACCAAATCGTCGGAACCAACTTCGTCAGCACCAGCGGCCTTGGCTTGTTCAGCCTGTGGGCCTTCAGCGAAAACAACAACCTTCTGGGTCTTACCTGTACCGTTTGGCAAAACGAGCGAGCCCCGAATTTGTTGATCGGCTTGCTTAGGGTCAACGCTCAAGTTGTATGAAACTTCAACTGAAGCGTCGAAGCCTGCGTATGAAGTCTCTTTAACCAGCTTCATTGCTTCGGCAACCGAATATAATTTCTTTGAATCTACTTTTTTAGCAGCTTCTAAATATTTTTTACCATGCTTTGGCATGTGATTTCCTCCTTAATATGTGGTCAAGCAAGCCTTAGGCTCTCCCACCTAAAATGTTATAAATAACAGGATTAGTCTTCGACTTCGATACCCATGCTTCTAGCAGTACCTTCGATCATCCGCATAGCAGATTCGACATCAGCAGCGTTAAGGTCCTTCATCTTGGTTTCAGCGATTTCCTTAACTTGATCCTTGGTGACCTTGCCCACCTTCTTGGTGTTCGGTTCACCGGATGCCTTGTCGATCTTTGCAGCTTGCTTCAAAAGCACCGGAGCTGGTGGAGTCTTGGTTACGAACTCAAATGAGCGATCTTCGTAAACCGTGATGACTACAGGAATAATCATGCCCTTTTGGTCAGCAGTTCGAGCATTGAAGTCCTTGGTAAAGCCAACAATGTTAATGCCCGCTTGACCTAAAGCAGGACCAACAGGGGGAGCTGGTGTTGCAGCCCCAGCTGGTATTTGTAATTTGACAACATTAATAACTTTCTTTGCCACGGTCAATACCTCCTTGATTCCGTGCGTGGTTAAAATGGAAAACTAACCCGTTTCCCTCCCACAATAATAAAAGTACCTTACTATGGTACCATTGTTTGCCTGGTTTTGCAATATCTCAGTTGTTAACCGATTTTCTTGACCTGGTCGTAGTCCAGTTCGGTGGTCGTTGCCCGGCCAAACATGTCGACCGAAACAAACAGTTTGTACTTGTCCGGTTGAATCTCGGTAATCTTGCCCTCGACGCCGTTAAAGGCACCGTCGGTAATTGTGACCGTCTCGCCCACTTCAAAGTCAATCTGCGGCCGCTTGGCTGGTTCGCCCTGCTGGCGCAGGAGCCGGTTAACTTCCTCTTCAAGCAGTGGCGACGGCTTGGAGCCACCACCATGCGAGCCGACAAAGCCCGTAACGTTAGGCGTGTTGCGGACAACGAACCAGCTCTCATCGGTCATCACCATCTCAACCAGCACGTAGCCCGGAAAGATTTTTTCTTCAACGTTTTTTTTCTTGTCGCCAACCTTTTCGACTTTTTCTTGCTCAGGCACCATTACCCGGAAGATGTAGTCCTGCATCCCCATGCTTTGCGCACGTGACAACAAGTCGGACCTAACCTTGTCCTCGTATCCCGAATAAGTATGGAGCACGTACCACTGCTTCTTGACTGTTTCAACCATTATTACCAATTCTCCTTTAAATTCTTGGCAAACAAAAAAACCTCCACGCTAGAGGTCCGTTTAACTTGGTTTTATTATAACACAGATAGAAAATCATTGCTAATCACATTACTACCTGGGTCATGCTGCTGAATACTAGATCAAGCAGACCCAAGTATGAGGCAAACAAGATTGACGACCCGATGACGATTGCCGTATCATGCCGGTTTTGCTTGGCGCTTGGCCACGTGACCAGACGCATTTCTTCGCCAACGCTCTTTAAAAACTTAATCATTACCTCTTACCTCGTTTCCTTGTGCAAAGTCATTTTGCCGCAATACTTGCAGAACTTTTTTAATTCAAGCCGCTGAGTGCGATTCTTGCCTGCGGTGATCGAGTAGTTACGCGAGCCGCATACACTGCAGGCCAAAGATGCTTTTTTCACTGCCATAATCTCACTTCCAAACTATTGTATTCTAGCAAAAAATATGTGCACAAGCAATTGACTTAATTATTAATTTACTAATTGTGGCGATTGCCATGCCGCTTTTTGCATTAACATTCTCTCATTGGCTCGTCTTGTCAAATAAAAACAACTGCCTAATTCTATTGGCAGCTGCCTTCTGGTGGACAATAAATGCGTGCCCACCGGGCGTAGAACATTGTGTTAGTCGGATTTACTTCTTAAGATTCTCATTTACGAAGGATTCGATTTTATCGTCAGAATCATCCAGGAACGGAAGCATTGTTTCCTCCGTCTTGATGGTATCCCTACCATTCTTTTCCATAAAATAATCCCACAGGGCGTCTCTGACCGGAACATCTGAATCGCTCCAGTCAAACACTTCTTTCATGTGACGATCTAACAATGCAGTCTTAATAACTTCTTTACTCATCTTAATGCCTCCTAAAATATTCCACACCGTTAATTATAACGCGTTTGGGCACTCAGTGGTACAAATGCTAACTGAGAAGTAGCCGGCGCATTTTCTGCAGCACGCGCGCACGGGCCCGCACCAGCATGAGGCGACTGAAGTGGTATTTGCGCTTGATCTCTTCGTACTTCATAGTGCCCAGGGCCAAAAGCAGCGCGCTTAACTCTAAATTGGAAAGGTGCGCCACCAATTCCTTTAAGTTTTCACTCAGCGGTACCGCCGCCGTTTGGGCAAAATTCTGCCGTAGAGGACTCAGCCCCTCTGCAGCGGCGTTCTCCAGGGAGATGGCCTGAGTTAACGCTCGTCGCCTATAAGCTGCATCGTACCTGACCAGCGACTTGGCGTGGTTGGTCAGCAGCGTTTTGTAATAACTGCCAAAGCGGCCCTTATTGTCATTAAACTTCTGGACTGCCCGGTAGCAAACAATCAGCGCATCCTGGTCCCAGTCCTGGCTATCGTAATAGCGCACGTGGTACCTGCGCTTGATGCAGCTGATAAGCGGTTGGTACGTGCGGCACAAGTCCTTTAAAGCATCATCATTCCCCGCCCTCACCTGGTCAATACGTCTGCGTTCCACTTCAATTGCACGTTCAAAATCTTGCATCTTCATTCCCTCCTAATTCAGCAGCTTTCAGAGTGAAGGATACGCAGATTGCCCGTAGTAAAATATCGAACGGTCGTTCATTCGTAGCGGTGGGATCTAAATGTCACTTGCCTAGAAAACGAACATGGCAAGCTGTCGAATTAGTCATTTTTTTAAAAAATAAGCAAAATTTGCTTCGGGGAATTTGACCCTTGCGTTTGACCTTGATGGCCTTCATCATCGACTCAATCCGACCACTTTTGCCCACAAAAAATCACCCCCCTGATTGGATTGGGGGGGTGATTATGCGTTAGTTATTTGGCAATGGGATTGCGGCTATTGAGCATCTGGTAGAGCAGAACGCCAGTTGCCACGCTTGCGTTGAGCGACTGCACGTGACCAACCATTGGCAGGGTCAGCATCTGGTCCATCTGTTCCTTAAGCAGGCGCGCGATGCCCTTGCCCTCGTTGCCGATGACGAGAACGGTTTTGCCACGCGCATCCCACTTGCGGTAATCAGTGCCCGCCATATCCGTCCCAAACAGCCAGTAGCCACGCTGTTTCAGCTTTTGACTAGTTTGCACGAGGTTATTAACCCGGGCGACCGGCACATAGTCAATCGCCCCGGTCGCGGTCTTGGCCACTACCGACGTGAGCCCGGTTGCGTGCCGCTTGGGGATGATGATCGCATCAACCCCCGTGGCGTCAGCCGACCGCAAAATTGACCCCAGGTTGTGCGGATCTTCAATCGAGTCCAGCATCAGCAAGAAAGGCTCCTTCTGGTCATGGTCATATTGGTCCAGCAGCTGGTCTAGGTCCGCATATTCAAAGCTGGCAACAGTTAAGACCAGGCCCTGGTGGTTTTCGCCCTGGACCAACCGGTCCAGTTTGTTTTTGGGCACCGTTTGAATAATCAGCCCCTTTTTCTTAGCCAGACCAAATACCTCATTAGCAAAATTTTCCTGGACGCCCTGCTGCAGGAACACCTTGTTGATCCGTCCAGCATCCTGCGTTCTTAAAAAGTCCAAGCCGGCATGCTTGCCGAAGATAAAATCCTTATCATTTGAAGTCATATTGATCAATGGCCCCTTCCTCTACTGCCTTGATGCACCACAAAGTTAACTCCTGGATGCGGTCCTTCTGACCGCACAATTCCAAATAGCCCCACACCGCCTCAAAGCCGGTAGACAGTTGGTAAGTTGCGAGGCTCGTGTTCTTGGCCTTAGTGTGCGTTTTCGAGTTGCGCCCCCGATGAAAGGTGGCCACTTCCTCCTTAGTGAGCATCTGTTCCTCCTGCAGCTTGGTGATCAAGGCGGCCTGAGCTTTGGCCGACACGTAGTGCGTGGCCTGCCTTTGCAAAACTTGCGGCTTGACGATGCCACACTTAAGCAGGTGGCGGCGAATATCTATTTCATAGACCGCATCGCCTAAGTACGCCAGCGTTTGCCCGTTTAGCGTATCCGGATTAACTTCTTCTTCCACCATTTTTTTGTTTTTAGTCACGTTTCCACCTTGTTCCCTGGGGAGTGTCCTCCACCGTGATGCCCCTTTCCTTTAATTGTGCGCGCAGCTGGTCGCTCTTTGCCCAGTCCTTGGCCGCGCGCGCCGCTTCACGTTGTTTTATCAGTTCGACTACTGCGGCGTCGGTGCTGCCCGGTTCATTATTCTGCGCAAGCAGCTTGTCTGCATCAATGCCAAAAATCGCCAGCCACGTGGTTAATAGCTGCTGCGCTTTCTTAAGCGCCTGCTTGTCCGCGTTGAGTGCGCTAGAATTGGCGTTGATCTCGGGCAATAGGTCATAAATGGCAGCCAATGCATTCTGGACGTTAATGTCATCGTCCATTGCCACATTGAATTTCTGTGCAGTTGTATCCAGTGCTGTTTCCAGTGCAGCCGACCTCATGCTTTTGCTCTTATCGGCTAACCGGTATTGCAAGTTGACCAGGGTGTTCTTAAAGCGCTGCAGAATATTCTCTGCCTGGGCAAGGTTGGTGCGCGAATAGTTGATCTGCTTGCGGTACTGCACGCTCGCCATGAAAAAGCGCAAAACCTGCGCATCGACGTCTTTCAACAGTTCGTGAACCGTCACAAAATTGTGCAGCGACTTAGACATTTTTTCCTGTCCTGCGCCCACAGTCACGAAGCCGTTGTGCATCCAGTAGTGGACAAAGGGTTGCCCCGTTGCGGCCTCACTCTGGGCAATTTCATTTTCATGGTGCGGAAATTCCAGGTCCTGGCCACCACCGTGAATATCAATAGTCGAACCCAGGTACTTGGTAGCCATGACCGAGCATTCAATGTGCCAACCGGGCCGGCCTTGGCCCCAGGACGATGCCCACGCAATCTCATCTTCTTGCTTCTGCTTTTTCCAGAGGGCAAAGTCGATGGGGTCTTCCTTACGCTGCTGGTCCGCGGCATTGACGTGCTTAGAAGCACCCTCCTCAAGCTCAGCAATATTCTGACCGCTAAGGTCACCGTAATGTTTGAACTTGCGAGCACGAAAGTAGACGTCGCCGCCTGCCTCGTAGGCATAATCCTTGGCAATCAGCTTGGCGATAAAAGCAGTGATCGCAGGAATTTCATGCGTCGCCCGGGGATTCAGGGTCGCCGGCTCAACGTTCAAAGCCGCCGTATCTTCTTGGTAGGCCTTGATGTAACGCGCGGCCAATTCAGAAACGGTTGTCTTCTCAGCACGCGCTTCATTGATCATCTTGTCGTCAACGTCGGTAAAGTTCGAGACGAAGTTGACTTTATAACCCCGATATTCGAAGTAGCGCCTGATGGTATCGAAGGCAATCACGCTCCTGGCATTACCGATGTGTATGTAATTATATACTGTCGGCCCACAGACGTACATTGTAATCTGACCGGGAGTAATGGGCTTAAATTCTTCCTTAGTCTTGGTCAGAGTATTGTAGATTTTCACACGGCTAACTTCCTTTCCTAAAAAACTATCATGTTCATTTTAACAGAAACCGCTGCATATTCTAGTGCGGAACAAAGAAAAAGCCCGTGCGAAAATTCTTGCACACGTGTTTTTAGACAATCACATTCCATTTTGCTACTTAAATTGACTGCCTTGACAAAGCGGTTATGTGCAATGATGTAATACTTGCACCATAAAGCTTTCTGGAGCAGCATACACATCAACCGGCCGGCCCCTTCTTGAACACCCAGCTGTGCCTTACCTGGTGACCATACTGGTTGTAGACCAAAGCGTTGTGCCGCAGCAACGTAATACTTGCGGCATGCTCATTGTGATCAATAGCATACGCGGCCATTAATCGTTTTTTGGCCATAACTATTCATAATTGAGCCATACTTGAGCGTAATCTGTGACTTCCGCTGGGGTACCTTGTCCAGGCCGTTATTGGTCTCAACACGGGATAACCCACTAAATAATTGATTTGCTGAGCCTTTAAGCGGCAGGTTACCGGTGACATTGCTTGACTTAAGATCATCAGAAGACTTGTACCCAGTAACCTTACCTCCAGCAACATAGCCATTCAAGCCAACGTTATAGATCTAGCCATTTTGGCCAACCGGATTATCAACCGTTCTGCCCATTCTTCTTAATCTGACCAGTCTCATTGCCCTTGAAACGCACCGCTTTAACTATTTTTTGAATGAATGAACTTCCTTAAGCCCAGCGTGGCGGCCGTGCGACTACCAACAATGAGCTTCTTACCGTCCTGAGATAACTTTTTCTGCCTTTTCACCAATTGCCTGCCATTTCTAACTATCCCAATCTGCTTTCATGATATAGTATACATTAATTATTTAGTATACCTTATAAAGAGATTATTACCGCAATGAGCATAAAAACCACCCAGACAAGACTATTGCCTTTGTCAAGGTGGTTCTAATATCTTTTATTTAGTAAGGAAAATTACAAGCCGTTTGCGCTCATCTGCTCCAAGGTCAAATCAAGGTGTTCAAGCACCCGGTCTTTGCCCAGCAGCTCCATGGCCTCGCCGATTCCGGGACCAACCATTGACCTGGTAGTCGCAATCCGAATCGGCATGAAGAGCCGTCTGCCCTTAATGCCAGTCTCACGACGCGTAGCCTGGACGGCATTCATGATTTGCACTGATGTAAAGCGCGGAATGGCGTCGACCTGCTTCTTGAATTCTTCAATGACTGGTCTTGCATCATCCTTGCGAATCTCAGCAATTTCTTCATCAGACAGGTTCTTGGGCGCAGCGAAGAATATCTGGGCGAGGTCAACAATCTGCTTCGTGTAGGACATCTGAACGGAGTAAATGTTGACCAGTTGGCGCACCCACTCCAGCTTTTCAGGCGTTGGGTCGGCTTCAACCAAGCCTTCATCCTGCAGGTTGCTCAAAGCCAAGTCAAGCAGGGTGTCGCGGTCGGCCTTCTTGATGTACTGGTTATTAATCCACTCCAGCTTCTTGCGGTCAAAGGCGGCCGGCGACTTGGACAAGCGGCTCGGATCGAACTGCTTGATCAGGTCGCGTTGGCTGTAGATTTCGCCTTCGCCCACCGGTGACCAGCCGAGCAGCGTGATGAAGTTGAACATTGCATCTGGCAGGTAGCCCATGTCGCGGTACTGCTCGATAAACTGCAAGATCAACGGGTCTTTTTCACGCTTGGACAGCTTCTTGCCTGTGGCGGCATTGATAATCAAGGTCATGTGGCCGAACTTCGGCGGTTCCCAGCCTAGTGCCTGGTAGACGGCCAGCTGCTTAGGCGTGTTCGACACGTGGTCATCCCCGCGCAAGACGTGGGTGATTTCCATCAAGTGGTCGTCCACGACCACGGCGAAGTTGTAGGTCGGCATGCCATCCCGCTTCTGAATGACAAAGTCGCCGCCGATGGTGTCGGACTCAAAGCTGAGGTGGCCCTTAACGATATCGTCCCAGGAATAAGTTTCCATCTCGGGAATGTGGATGCGGACAACCGGCTTCAAGCCCTTGGCCTTTGCCGCCTCTTGCTTTTGCGCAATTTCATCGGCCGTCAGCCCCTCATACTCGTAAGTGTAGTGCGGCGCAATTCCCATCGCGCGCTGCTCTTCACGCTGCTCTTCAAGTTCCTCCTCCGTCTTGTAGGAGTAGTAGGCCTTGCCCTCGTCGAGCAGCTGCTTGATGTACTTATTATATAGGTCTTTGCGTTCCGATTGCCGGTACGGGCCGTAGTCGCCGCCCTTGTCCGGGCCCTCGTCCCAGTCGATGTCGAGCCAGTGCAGGTTCTCCATCTGTGACTGCGAGCCACCCTCGACGTTCCGCTTCTGGTCGGTGTCTTCAATTCTCAAGACAAACGTTCCCTTGTTGTGCCGTGCAAACAAGTAGTTAAACAGCGCCGTCCGCGCGTTACCAATGTGCAAGTGCCCCGTTGGACTGGGGGCATACCTTACCCGAATTTTTTGTTTTGCCAAAATTCATGCCTCTTTCAAATAGTAAAATTCAAACAATTTTAGTTTACCCGTAAACCGGTAAAAGTTCAATGCAACCTAGCCCAAAACCAGTTTTAACGCCTGGGGGATGCTCGAAACCGGAATGACCTCGATGCCAATCTTCTTCAAGCTGGGCCGCATGTTGTGCTTGGGGATAAAAATCCGCTTGAAGCCGGTCTTGGCGGCCTCCTTGATGCGTGCATCGACCTGGTTGACCCGACGCACCTCACCGGTCAGGCCGACTTCACCGACAAAACAATCGGTCGGCAAAATCTCCTGGTTCTTGTAACTTGATGCAATCGCCATAACCACGGCCAGGTCAACCGCCGGTTCGTTTAAGCGAATGCCGCCTGTTGCCGTCAAGTAGACGTCCTGGTTCTGCAGCATTAGGTTGCCCCGCTTTTCCAAAACGGCTAAGAGCAGGGCCGCCCGGTTGTAATCGATTCCCGATGTCGTCCGTTTGGCATAGCCAAAGGCGGTCGGTGTGACCAGCGCCTGGATCTCTGCCAGGATGGGGCGCGTCCCTTCAAGCGACACCACGATGGACGAACCCGTCGACTGCGGCAGGCGTTCGTCCAGGAAGATGGCCGAGGGATTGGTAACCTCCTGCAGACCCTTGTTGACCATCTCGAACATGCCGATCTCGTTGGCCGCGCCGAAGCGGTTCTTGACCGAGTGCAAGATGCGGTAAGCGTGGTGTTCGTCGCCCTCGAAGTAGAGCACGGTGTCAACCATGTGCTCCAGAATCTTGGGCCCGGCAATTGTCCCCTCCTTGGTGACGTGACCGATGACGAAAATGGTGATGGCGTCCATCTTGGCAATCTTCATCAGTTCGCTAGTGACCTCACGCACCTGCGAAGCCGAGCCGGTCATCGAGTCCAGGCTCGGTTCGTTCATCGTTTGAATGGAGTCGATGACGACAAAGTCGGGCTGCAGCTGTTCGATCTGCTGGCGGATATCCTCCATGTCGGTTTCAGGATAGAGCAGCATGCTGCTAGCCTCAAGACCCAGACGAGTTGCACGCAGCTTGATCTGGTTGGCCGACTCCTCGCCCGATACGTATAACACCTTGTACTTGCTCGACAGGTCGCTCATAATCTGCAGCATCAGCGTCGACTTGCCAATGCCGGGATCACCGCCGATCAAAACGAGGGACCCCGGCACGATGCCGCCGCCAAGGACCCGATTTAATTCGTCCGAGCTGGTCTGAACCCGCTCTTCTTTTTCGCCCTTGACCTGGTCAAGCTTCACCGGCTCGCTGGCGCCGGTCTTCTTGATCAGGCGGCTCGGGCTACCCTTGGTTGAACGGCTGGCAACGGCTTCCGTCTCCTTTTCAAACTGGTTCCAGGCCCCACAGTTGGGGCAGCGGCCCAGGTAGCTGGCCGAGATGTAGCCGCAGGAACGGCACTTGTACTTCGTCCTGATTTTTGCCATTAGATTTTCCTTTCTTACTTATTCGAGTTGGTGGAGCCAAAACCGCTGGCGCGCTGGCGGCTGACCGGCAGGTCATCATCGGTCTTGCGGTACTGTACAAAAATTGCTTGAGCGATCCGCTCGCCCTTGTGAATTTGCATGGGCCGAACACCGTAATTAAGCAACTGCGCAAAAATCTCGCCCTCATTAGTTGTATTGTTATAGTAATCGGCATCAATGACGCCGATCCCGTTGGGCAGGCAGAGGTTGCGCTTGAAGGTGTTGGATGAGCGGTTCGCCAGGATGAGGACCTCGTCTTCCGGCATGTAGGCCTTGACGCCCGTCGGAACCAAGAGCGGCTTCAAAACCTCATCAGCCTGGTCGTAGTCCGGCTCATAAAGTTGGTGTCCGTTTCTGAGCAAGCGAAAAATCCGCACAAAGTTCAGCCGCCAAATACTGGGAATCACCATATCAACGGCTGCCTCCAGATCATAACCGGCACTGGCAATCGTCTGCCGCCTGGGCAGATTAATATTTTTGTTTTGATACTTGGAAACAACTTCAAAGCCCCGTGTTTTAATCATTTTTTCTCCTTTGAATACTTAGCACTATTTTACATTAAATTGCAGGTTCAAATGAAAATCAACTATAATTAACTACGGAATTAAGCAAATTTTATTTTTAAAGGAAAAATCATGTTCAGTATTAACGACCCCCACCAATTCTTCGAAACTCATGATGACGATGACGTCCTAACCTGCCGCTGGACGATGGACCGAATCGAGCGCAACGACGGCCCGGTCTGGATAATGAACCACATGTTTATCAATCCGGATGCAGACCGGGACCAGGTACTGCGCAAAGAAATGCACACCGTCCAATTGATAGCCCGTGAATCGCACGTGCCGGTGTGGCCGCTGGATCCCATGGTGATCGACTACTTCAAGATCCACCCCGAATTCGACCGGATCTGGTACCACAAGCCCTGCGGCGCGTAAACGCCCAAGCGCAGGTTGGGGGCCCATCTTTTAAAAATTCACAAGCACTGAAAATTAACAAATTAGCCCAAAATTAAATATTTTTTCATAATTGCTTGCACACCAATAGACTCCTCCCCGCAGTTAGGCTAGAATAGTAGGTAATTAACTTTAAGGAGGAATAATCTACATGACAAAAGAAATCACCAACGACGCCATTGCCAGTTACACCGCTGACCTCGCCAAGCACGCCGGCTTTAACATCGCCAGCAACGCGGCCCAGGAGAACGGCATCTACAAGGCAAGCCAAAACCTGCAATCCAAGGTTGACCTAACCCCCACTTTTTCAGTTGAAATCGAGACGGGCAAACCAGCCGACCAGAAGCAATCGGGCCGTTGCTGGATGTTCTCCGCGCTGAACACCATGCGTCACCCGCTGCAAAAGAACTACAAAGTCAAGGACTTCGAATTATCCCAGAACTACACCAACTTCTGGGACAAGTTCGAAAAGTCCAACTGGTTCTTCGAAAACGTGATTGCCTCGGCCAATAAGCCCCTCGGCGACCGCAAGGTCAGCTTCTTGTTTGCCACCCCGCAACAAGACGGCGGCCAGTGGGACATGCTCTGCGGTTTGATTGAAAAGTACGGTATCGTGCCGAAGTCGGTCTACCCCGAAACGGCCAACGCAACCAATTCCAGTGCACTGAATGACACCCTGAACACGCTCCTGCGCAAGGACGGCTTGGCCCTACGCCAACTGGTCAACGCCGGCAAGTCGGAGGACGAGGTTGAAGCCCGCAAGAACGAATTTTTAAACGACGTCTTCCGCATCCTGGCCGTTTCCCTTGGCGTTCCGCCGAAGAAGTTTGACTTTGAATATAAGGACGACGAGGGCAACTACCACCGCGACGCCGACTTGACCCCGAAGGCCTTCTTCGACAAGTACGTGGGCATGAACCTGGAAGACCACGTTTCGGTCATCAACTCGCCGACTGCGGACAAGCCCTACCACAAGGTTTTCTCCGTTGAATACCTGGGCAACGTGGTTGGCGGCCGGCAGGTGCGCCACCTGAACCTCAAGGTTGCCGAGATGAAGGACCTGATCATCAAGCAGCTTAAGGCCGGCGAGGTGGTCTGGTTTGGTTCCAATGTTGGCAAGGATTCCGAGCGGCAACTTGGTCTGCTTGATACCAACATCTACAAGCGCGATGAGCTGTTCGACGTTGACTTCTCAATGTCCAAGGCCGAAAAGTTGGACTCGGGCGAAAGCATGATGGACCATGCCATGGTCATCACTGGCGTTGACCTGGTTGACGGCCAGCCAACCAAGTGGAAGATTGAAAACTCCTGGGGCGAAAAGCCCGGCTTCAAGGGCTACTTCGTGATGAGCGACTCCTGGTTCGACTCCTTCGTCTACCAGGCCGTAATCAACAAGAAGTTCCTGCCGGAAGACCTGAAGCAAGACTTTGACGAAGGTGCCAAGGATCCAATTCAGCTGTTGCCGTGGGACCCGATGGGTGCTCTGGCCTTCAAGTAATTTTAGCTATTAAATAATACAGGAATTTCTGTTCCTGATCCAAATAAAAAGCGTTGAGATTTTCTTCTCAACGCTTTTTTATCATCTGCAATTGTGCTGGGCTTACCGTTTCATCAACCAGTACTCAGAAAAGCCGCCCCGTGAAGCCCGCTTTTGCTCGCCCCGGTTCATAAAGCTTTCCTGGCTCACGCCCTTAAAGTCCAGGTAGGTCCGCAAGACCTCGTAAACATCGCCCAGTTCTTCGATCAGGTTGTCCTCGGTCTCAGCGTCCAGGACTTCATTGGTTTCCTCAAGCAATTTTTTCTTTAGCGCCGGTTCTATTTCCACCGGGGTCAGTTTGCGAAAAGCCGCCCCTGTAGCCAGTTCCGGTATCCGATCGCGCACCAATTTTTCCATTTGTCATGCTTCCCTTCGTTATTGTCTTTTTGCGGCAGTAAGTTGCTGGCCTAGACCACGCCTGCTTCTTGTGCAAAGCGCATGAAGGCCGCCCGGCCCGCATCCGTCTGCTTGAACACGCCGGCATCTTCAAGGACGCGCGCAAAGACTTGGCCCAGTTCGCCCTGCAAAACCTGGTCAACGTTCGCCGGCGTAACCTGGTTCTTGGCCTTAATCGCACGTGCCCACGCGAGGTGAATTGGCGCGACCACGCTTGGCTGCCCCAACAAAAACTTCTTGACCTCAAGCATCTCCGGCTCCAGCCGCGGTGGCAAGATTGCCAGCCCCATCACCTCAATGAGGCCAATATTTTCCCGTTTAATGTGCTGCACGTCCTGGTGCGGGTGAAAAATACCGTCGGGATAGCGCTTGGACGTCTGGTTGTCACGCAGGACCAAGTCCAGCTCAAAGTCGCCGCCACGCTTGCGGGCAATCGGCGTAACCGTGTGGTGGGGCGTGGTACCCGTGAAGGCGCGCACGTCAACGTCCTCATCGCTATAGCTGCGCCACGTATCCGTAATCTGCGTTGCAAGCTCCACCAGCTGCGCCTTGTCCGCTCCCCGCAGGCGAATCACGGACATCGGCCACTTGACGATGCCGGCCTGCACGCCCTCATAGTCCGCAAAGTTCAGCTTGACGGTAACCGGTGCCTGTTCCATTGCAAACCGGTGCCGGCCGCCCTGGTAGTGCTCGTGGGCCAAGATAGAGCCGCCGACAATCGGCAGGTCGGCGTTGCTGCCGGCAAAATAGCCCGGAAAGAGGTCAACGATTACAAGCAGGTCCGCAAAGGTGCGCGAATTGATCCGCATTTTTTCGTGCTTGGACGAAAGAAAGATGCAGTGTTCATTGAAGTAGGCGTAAGGCGAATACTGAAAGCCCCAAACCTCTTCGCCGAGGTTAAAGCGGATGATGCGGTGGTTGCTGCGCGCCGGATAGTTGATTCGACCCAGGTAGCCCTCGCTTTCCATGCACAACTTGCAGAGCGGGTAACCGCCTGTCTTGGCGTCACGGGCCGCGGCAATCTCCTTGGGGTCCTTTTCCGGCTTGGACAAGTTAATCGTAACCTCTAGGCCGCCGTACTTGCTGGGCGCTGTGAAGTAAATATTCCGCGCAACAGCCCGCGTCTTGATGTAGTCGCTGCGTTTGCTGAGGTCGTAAAAGTCGCCAATAGCCTGCGCCGGCCTCTTCTCATAGGTCCGCCAAAAGCGCTGGTTGACCAGGCTCGGCCGCGGCACAATCAGCGCCATCAGCTGTGCACCCAAGACGTCTTTGTCCGCACTGCTGCCGCCGCAGCGACCGTCCACCTGTGCCGCCTGAACCAGCTCGTCGCGCAGATCCAAGAGACTGCGAGCGGCCGTCTTCTTGTTTTTGGCCTCGTCGCCCACCAGTGCAAACACGCGGTTACGCAGGTAGACACGGTCCAGCTCCTGGTAATCGCTATTTGCAATCACCTGGCTAACAAAATTTTCAACTAAATTTGCTTCGATCATTCTTAATCCTTGTTTACTATAAAACCTTCGTGCCCGCACTCGTTTCTGCCAGGTAGAATGACGGTGCATAACCAATTTCACGCTCGTAAACCGCTGCAACGCTGCGCTTAAAATTGTCAACCTGACTCTTGGCAACCAGCGCAATCGCGCAGCCGCCAAACCCCGCACCGGTCATGCGGGCACCCAGGACGCCGCCTTGCTTCCACGCCGTGTGAACAAGCGTATCGAGCTCCTTGCCCGTGACTTCATAGTCATGTTCCAGCGAAACGTGCGATGCGTTCATCAAGCGGCCGAACCGGGCCAGATCATGTTCCTGCAGCGCACGTTCGGCCGCCAGCGTCCGCTGGTTTTCCCAGACCGCATGCCGGCAGCGCTTGAGCAAGTTGTCCTGCGGGAGCAGGTAGCTAAACTCATCGAACGTGCATAGGTCCAGTTCGCCCAGCGATGTGATCTCAAGCTGCTTCTGCAGATAGCGCAGGCCCTCCTCGCACTCGCCCCGGCGTTCATTGTACTTCGAATCGGACAATTCCCGTCTTTTGTTCGTGTTCATGATGACGATAACATTGTCCTGCAGGTCGAGCGGTACCAGCTCATACTTGACTGTCTCAGTGTCCAGCAGTATTGCGTGATCCTTCGCGCTCATTGCGACCGCGAACTGGTCCATGATGCCGGAGTTGACGCCGATGAAGTCGTTCTCCGTTTTTACCCCCATCTTAACCAGGTCAAGCCGGTCAACGTGCAGGTCAAACTGGTCCTGCAAAATCACCCCGACCAGCATTTCCAAGGCGGCCGAGGAAGACAGGCCGGCGCCGTCCGGAATGTTGCCGTCCACGTAAACGTTGAGGCCATGGTCAATCTCTGCCCCGTGTTCAAGCATGAAGTGCAGCATCCCCTTGGCGTAGTTGGCCCACGAGTCTTCCTTGACATAGTGCAGGTCGTCCAGGTCAGCCTCAAGCACCCCGAGCTGGGCAAAGTTAGTCGAATAGAATTTAAACTGGCGGTCCGCCCGTGGACTGGCGGCCCCGTAGATGCCCAGCGAAATCGCACACGGAAAGACGTGGCCACCGTTATAGTCGGTGTGTTCACCAATGAGGTTGATCCTGCCCGGTGAGAAGTAGCAACCCGTTGGCTGTTCGTGGAAAATTTGGGCAAAGCCAGTTCTTACTTGTTCAGTTTGCATTTTTACTCTGTCTCTTTCTATATTTCACTAATACTACTAAAGCGATTACAGGTTAATTATACAGCTTTTAAAAAACAGAAGCAGTCTCATCTTGATATTGCGTGATTTTTGATGCAGCGTGGCCGCACACGCAGGCATCAACTTAAGTGCAACAAAAAAGACGCTACGCTAGCGTCTTTTGTTACCAAATATGGAGCAGCCGGTCCGGATGCAGCTTAGTCAGGTTAAACTGGTGAACGTGCTGCGGTCTGCTCTGGGGAAATTCTTGCACAAAATCGGCCAGGTTGATTAACCCGGTGGAATACGTCCAGACCCCCTTGACCTTCTTAATGGGGTCAAGCATCTCGTTTCTAATCGGATAAGCCGAAATCAGGAAGTGCTTGTGGTGGAACTTGAAAACAAAGTACGGCAAGCGAAATTCGTCAACAATCTCTTCCCTTGTCTTGCCAATTGTAACCACATTGCGGTAAGTGCCGTATTTTTCCGTAAAGCGGTCATTAAATGAAAAGTAAAAATTTGAAATGTGAACGTGGGGAAAATCCTCTTCTGGCACCTTGTCCGGAACCGCAAACACATGGGTGAAGTGGTCCAGGTTGCTTTCCCGCTGGGACAGCGCCCGGTTCAACTGGTTGGGATTAATAATATGCGCCCACTCGGGCAGCTGCATGTTATCCCGGTAAGACAAGTACATCTCCCTTATTACATTGGGCTTGACCCAATCATACTGCTTCCGCACCTCATTGCGGTTCAACAGGTTTTGCAATGATTTGTGATACATTAAGTCAACGACAAACAACTCATAACGATAGCGCTCGACCCACGGTTGGTAATGCTCAATGTTCTCTGTGAAAACGTGCGTGCTATCTACAATGACCGTTTCGCCGCGTTTCATCTTTTCTTCAACGAGATAGTCTACCCAGTGCTCCGTCTGCTCATTTGCATACCGCGGAATGACTTGGTGTAAGCAATCGGTATCTTCTTCATAATAATAGGTTAAATTAGCCAGCAGCAATCTAATCTGATCACGACTAATCGCATATGGCTGTAAGTGATGACGAGCAATGAAAGAAGATTTACCGGAGCCGGGTGCGCCTCGCAATAAAAATATTTTACGCATGCCTTTACTCCAAACTAAGAATGTAAAATTAAATTGATATCGTATTAAATTTTAACACATATCTGGATAATTCCTTAGTTAGAATTAACAGACTGCCAAAAATCAACGTAAAATTTTCTTATTAATAATTTGCAGATGCGCATCAAACGTATAAACAATCGGCTCTGCATTGGACACTTCCAGTTTGACAACATCGCGGTCAGAAATTTGTTCCAGCTTTTTGATTAGGGCGCGCAGGCTCGAACCGTGCGCAACAAGCAGCTGGTCTTCGCCGCGCAATAGCCGGCTGGCCACCTGCTCCTGGTAATAGGGCAGCAGGCGCTGCTGCGTCTGAAAGAGACTCTCAGCCCGGGGCAAAGAGCGGATATCACAGTTAGCGTAGCACCTGCTCTTTGGCGCTTGGCCCTGCGGCGGAACCGCATAAAACCCGCGCCGCCACCGCAGCACCTGGTCTTCACCATAGATGGAGCGGGACACATTCTTGTCAAGACCGCGCAGCGCACCGTAATGGCGTTCATTCAGGCGCCAGGTCTTGGTGATGGGCACGTACAGGAAGTTGCAGACGTTGGCAACGATATTGGCCGTCACAATTGCGCGCCTTAAGACGGAAGTGTGAATATGGGTGGGCGCAAAATCTGTTATTTGACTAATCAGCACGCCGGCCGCCCGTGCCTGTCTTTGGCCCTTGGCGGTCAGGGGAACATCATTCCAGCCCGTGTACACGTTGCTATGATTAGCAGTACTCTCGCCGTGCCTGAGCAATACCAACTTAGCCATTTTTTACTGCATCCAGTGCATAAGCAGAAGCACAATTCCGCCAATAGTGAAAATAACGCCTAAAATCATAAACGCTTTAGCACCGCGCCCGCCATTTTGCCGGCGGCGGTTATACGCATAGGCCATGTCATACAGGCCCACAATTAAGACGATAATCGCAGTATAAATATTGACTTCCAAACTCATTTTAATACCTCACTCCCCGTGGTCACGATCTGAAACAATCATCTCGTTATTTTTTCCACGGTCACATTCCGCCTGAAAATTAATGTGGTTAATCCCCAGTACCTGCAGCTTTTGGCTGATGGCCTGCGTCAGTTTTTCAAACTCGCTCGCCTTCAAATCCTGCTTAACGTTGACGTGCGCATCCAGCATGACGTAACGGTCGCTATAACGCCACACGTGCACGTGATGAATATTCTTGATTGCGGGAAAGGACAGCACTATGCGGTTGACCTGGTCCAGGTCAATATCAGGATTTGATTCCATCAGCACGTTGGCCGCCTTCATGGTCAAGGACCAGGCCTCGTGGAAGACAAAGACCGACACCAACAGCGTCATCACGGGGTCAAGCCACGTAACGTGCCAATAGTAAATAAAAATGGCGCCGACCACAACCGCCACGCTGGATAGGGCATCGCTCAACATGTGGATAAAGGTTGAGCGCACATTCAGGTTTTCCTGCCCGTCTTGGTGCATAACCACCATTGAGATCACGTTGGCGAGCAAGCCGATAATCGAAACGACCAGCATGATGCCGCCACTAATTGTGGTTGGTTGCCAAAACCGTTCGATTGCCTCAATAAACAGCACAACACTGATTAGGATGAGTATTATTCCATTAGTAAAAGCCGCCAGTGTTTCCGCCCGGTCGTAGCCGAAGGTTTTGCGCCGGTTGCTCGCACGGTTGCTGATCAGCCGCGCGACAAACGAAATAATAATTGCACCAACGTCACTCAGGTTATGGACAGCATCCGATAAGAGTGCCAAAGACCCCGAGACGAAGCCGCCAATAAATTCGGCAATGGTAATAACAACGTTAAGTGCCGTTACATAGGCATAACGCCTGGCTGTGTGATCCTTCATTTCATCGTTCCCTTTAAATATTATTGTAACAAAAAATCCCACTTACCAAGTAGGATTCTACATGTCTTCTGCATCAACATTATAATCGACTATCTCAAAGTGCCCGTCATTATACAGAATGCCGCGGGTCACGCTCCCATTCTCGGGAAAAACAATGTCGTGCAGGCCGTCACTCTGGTTCCAGTACTTAATGCCCAGGGTCTTGATGAAGTCGCCGTGAGACACAATCAGAACCCGCTGGTCATTTTGGGTCAGGCTGCGCAGAACCGCAATTGCCCGCACCATCCGCTCATCCAGTTCTTCCTTGTTCTCGGCTAAATGGCGCGGATCGGCCTCCTTGGTGGCCTCGCGGAATTCATAGATGCCAACCCGGTTGATAATCTTGGTGACGTCCCGCTCCGGGCCAACTCCAGCAGCCTGGGCCACCCGCTCCCAGGTGTCTTCAATGTCATCGCCCTCAAAAGAGCCAAAAAAGACCTCGCGAAACTCTGGCAATTTTTTGATTTTGCCGATTTCTGAAACGCGGTTAGCGTCCTTCATCAGGTGGACCGTGTCGATTGCCCGCTTCAAGTCGGAGGAATACATGTTGTCAAAGTGAATCTGGCTAAGTGCCAGTGCCGTCTTTTTCAGATCGTTTATGCCCTTGACGGTCAGCGGCGAATCGCACCACCCCTGAACCTTGTTCAACTGGTTAAACATCGTTTCGCCGTGCCTAATTAAGTAAACTTCTGTTGCCATTTGCATTCCCCTTTCTCGTCCATATCGTTGGTAAATGATAACATATCTCACCTGTAAAATAAACATTACGGCGCCCCGCAGACGGGCGTAATTTAGGACGGTGCAACCAGACAATCAGGAACAAGCGGCGCTGATTCTGCCAGGCACAAAAAAGCCAGCCGTGGTGCTGACCCATTGAATTCACAACAATCTTAGTTTAACCGCAGACCGCGTCCTTAATTGACCGCTTGTCTGATATCCGGCCACCGTCAAGTTCATAAAAGTCATCGGCAATCGACCTGATTACCCGGTCATCGTGGCTGGCAAGCAGAATCGTCCGTCCTTCTTGGCGCAATCTAAGCATCAATTTTTCAAAAACTGCAATCGATTCTTTGTCCAAGCCGTTGGTGGGTTCGTCCAGCACCAGCAATTCCTGCTTCTCCATAAAAGCCTGGACAATTGCCAGTTTTTGCCGCATGCCGAGGGAAAACTTTTTCACCCGCTTGTCCTTAACTTCGTCCAGACCAAAGACCCTCATGGCCGCCAGAATTTCCGTGGTCCCCACCAGGTTCTTGATGGCCGCGAGGTACTGCAGGTTCTTCAGTGCCGAATAGGAACTGATGAAGCCCGGCGTCTCAATGATTGCACCGACATTGGCCACCCGCGGACTGTTCAGACCCACCCTTTGCCCCTTGAGCGTGATTGTCCCGGCGTTGACTTTGACAAGGCCCAGAATGGTGCGAAACAGCATGGTCTTGCCCGAACCGTTCGTCCCGATGAAGCCCGTAATGCTGCCCCGCTCAACGGCAAAATTGACGTCTTGCAGCACGGTTTCATTTTTAATCGTCTTAGTTACATTGCTTAATTCTAAAAAGCTCATCGCTTATCTCCTTGTTTCCTTATTTCGTTTCAATCCCCTTGTTGAGCCAGCTCAACCCAAGTCCCGTGGCCAGCAGCCAGCCGCAACTGATCAGGTCCGCTCCCCAGCACAATTGCGTTGTCAACAGCGGCAGGCATCTTGTCTTCAGTGCCAAGGCGATTAGAACAAGCGCGATGCCCGCAAGCTCGCCCAGGACTGGTTCAAGCAGTGAGCACAGCAGCAAGAATGTGGTGAAGGCGGCAAGACTCAAACACAGGCTGCAAAGCAGGTGCAGGCTGGCTGCCCAGGTCATATTGCCGCCCCCGGCAAAGGCCGTGATTACGCCCAAGAACAAAAGGTTATACACAATCGCAAAGGCAATTGTCGTCAACAGGCAATTTTGTAAAATGGTCGTCCTTTTTTCATTCCTGACCACCACCAGGGGATTGGCAGCCAGCAGCTTGTCCTGCAGCGTGGGGAGCAGGTAAAATTCGCCGCCCAGATAATACAGCAGCCAGGCGAGGTTGCCCGTAATTCCGCCCGGGCCAACAAGCGGATAGGTAGTAAAAATATTGTGCTGCAGCGTGAAGCCCTCAATATTGCAGTACTGCCAGCAGAAGAGCAGCTGAAAAAAGAGTACAACCACCTTGCCGGTCCGGTTGGACGTCAGGATTTCATTCCCGTAAACGCGCCACTTCATAAGCGTTCACCCCGGGAAAACTGCCTGCTGCTGAGACCCCAAAAGACCAGCATGAGCCCCCACATGACGAGCGTCTGCAGGATAAGCCGGCGCACATCGCCCTGAAGCAGAAAGTCGCTGTTGATCAGGGCACTGAGTATTTTATTACGGATCAGCGTGGTGGTCAGCAGAACGACTAGTGCATAGACAAGGCCGTTCACAAAAAGATAATTCAGCATGGGCACCAGCAGGTAAATCAGCAGGATAAGGCTCTGAAAGAAGAGAAGGTTCTCAAAGGCAACTGCCACGGTTAAAACGAGGGGCAGCCAGTAGATTTGGCTAATTGCCGGCTCCGCTAGCAGGAAGCCCTCAAGGACTGCGGCGGAAAGCACGCTGGTCCACAGGCTGCTGAGCAGCAGCCAGCCAATCACCGTCTTGAGCCAGTCTTCTTTTTGTCGCAGCCGAATCTGTTCCAAACTGCTGGGCAGCGGCTGGGCCACGGCAATAAACAGAACGTTAATGAAGGCAATCAGCGAGTAAAAGGAATTGGGCATTAGCAACTGATAGACCGCCGCCCTCTTGCCGAGTCCGCGGGCCAGTCCGGCCAGTGCGTAGAAAGCAACCAGCAATCCCAGTGCAACGAAGCTAATTAGCACAAGCCGGCGTGCATGTGCCTTTAACAAGCGCCTAATTGAAGACATCTTGCTTAACCTGCTTCCACGTTATCAGGGTGATTGCACCGACAATGACCACGAAGTAGCCCAGCAATATGTATATATTATAAAAATAATAATTGCTTGAGTTAGGTGAAAGAAGTGAGTTGAGTGAAGCCTCGACCTCACCAGTCAATCCGCCGAGCAAAACCGTTAAAAACATAAAGACAAAGGCGGTTACAATCTCAATGCCTTTATGAACATCGAAGTATGAAGTGGCTAAGCCCATCAGACCGAATAAGCCACTGAAAACGAAGACAATCACCATTGTGCACAACCAGAACAACAGGATGTGGTGCATGAACAAGTTGTAGCCCCAGCCACTTGGATCAATAATTTGAATATCACGACTTTGGGGAAGATTGGCGATATGATAGTTTAAAAAGAAGTATCCCGCCTCCAGCAGAAGGGGCAAAATGCCCACAAGTCCACCGACCACAAAGGAACTTGCACTAGTTGCCAAAAGATACCGTCTTTTACTTGTTCGGATCAGCAGCCCATCTAGTCGGTGGTTGAGCTTATCCTCTTGGAAAGTAGAGCTGGCGGCTAGACCGCACATTAATGGCAGCAAAAAATAATACATCGTCGAACCTACCCCGGTGAAGTCAAAGCCTGTTAGATGCAAGAAGGCATTGTTTACTACGCGGGTGGCATTCATCTGGTTGATGGTTTTGGCCTGCAGAAGAATAACCGTAAGGCCGATTGCCAGCGCCAGCCAGGTCTGCCAGCGCAGACACATTCTCTGTACCTGTTTTTTAAAAAGCATAATTGATTCCTAGTAATATTAAAAAAGAAAAATACCCAGATAAAGGACATTTTCCTTTTCATTGATAATATAGTTTAGATAGAATCTGGACTCCATTTACCACCTGCATGCACGGTGACAATCTCTAATCCAGCAGTTTTGACACCTAATTTAATGTTTGTTTTGCCATACATTTCATAAGCTCTATTGTATATTTTTGCACTCTGACCCTGCTTTAAGATATACTCACTTGTGTTGATATTTCCACCATTCGCTCTTTCAGTCCAGACTGCAATTTTTCCTTTACCAATGGCAGTTGCTTTTGCATAACTTCTGCTTTTATCCTTCTTCATTCTGCTATTAGTATACATATTTCCCTGCAACCTTGGTAAATTAAAATCCCAGTTACTATCTGTGTGATTGTTTCTCAACAATTCTGAAGTATCTTCTTCTAAGTTACCAGTATCTTCGTTTTCATCAGCTAATACTAAGCCCGAAGATCCTATTGACAGCATTACACCAGCTAAAGCCGATAATATAAATCTCTTTTTCATGATATGCTCTCCCATAACTACTTCTAATTCAGAGTATAGATTATAAATTTGATCAAAATCTCGTAATCTACTTCTCTTACACATTAATAATGAATGCAAAAATTTAGGATCCCTCTACTTTCATTCATTATGGACAGTTTATCATCGCAAACCACAATAAAAATAATATGTTCACTATAGTGAACATATTATTTATTTTTTCCGTAATAATAGTATCATTACAGTAGCTAGACTACTGAATCTGATATATCTGCTTTATTTGCAAAAAAATCTTTTTTGCAATTGTCCTAAAGTGGTTCATACCGAGGTAGTCTAACAGCGAAAAGTAATTGTTAACAATTTGCGTCTCATCTTTTGTATCAATGTAATGCAGCAATTCAAGGGCAAACTTTAAGCGCAGTCTTTCGAAGAAAAACTCATCTTTAATCTTGATTGCATCAATTAGGGGAAGGAGTCTTTGCGCATTCTGATAATCGTCATAGATCAAGGCAAAGGCCGCATTAAGGATGGTCATAAGAGCCGCGCGCTGCCACTTTTCATCGCTTTTATCCTGTTTGTCAATGAACTTAGCAATCAGCATTTTAGTAAACGCGACTACCTTTCGCCCCGGCAGGAGAGACAACGTGTTGCCAAAAATGAATATGTCTTCGTAGTACCACTCATTAGTATTCGACAATATTTCTTCGAGGTGCTCAACGTCACCGGGCAAAAATAAATTTTCCTCCGTGTCGGCCTTCAAGAATTGGCACGCAATCGCCGCACTCAACAGAAGATTTCTGCTGTATGGATTGCTTCTGCTTTGTGTGAGGTACTTAACCGCAATTTTCTTCAGCTTTCGGTCGTCATTATTAATATAAGCGGCATTGATAGCGTCAATATTCGTGTCATTGCCTATTGTATCGTCAACCAGTTCTGTCACTTTGATATTCATTCTTTTTAGCATCGCGACAACCTTGCCAAAGGGCATGTTGCCTTGACCCTTCTCCCAGTAATAAAGCGCCGTTTTGGATGCAACACCGCTCGCAGCAAAATCTAGGCTGTAATTTTTCCCTTCCCTTAATCGTTTAAATCTTTTACCGTATATTTTATCGTGCATGGAGGTACCCCAAATGAAAAAAATATTTATCTATTCTGTTATCGCAATCATTTTTGAAGGTGCTATGGTAACAATTCCCAGGTCGCTTGATCTGCTCAACAACATAATTGCCTGACCGTATCAACTGCAGTTTAACATTGTTGCAGTAAGCGCTGTCAAGTTTTTTTAAACAAAATAGCTTCTAGAGCGTATATGCGTCCTAGAAGCTATTATTTTTTGCAAATGCCATTATTACAACAAGCTTTTTATTCCTGGGCTAATTCCGCTTGTTTCAGTGCAACCCGTTCAGAAATCTTGATGAACGGAACGTAGAACAGCGTGCACACGATAAGAATGATGATCTGCACCAAGACGACCTTCCAATCGCCGGCACTAGCCAGGACGCCGCTTAAAATTGGCGGCGTCGTCCAGGGCACGAGCACACTCAGTGGCTTAACAAAACCGCTGGCCGTTGCGAAATAGCCGATCAGTGATCCAATCACCGGGCTCAAAACGAACGGGATAATCATCGGAACGTTGAAGACGATTGGGAAGCCAAAGATGATGGGCTCGTTAATCTCAAAAAGCCCCGGAACTGTTGCCAGTTTGACAACATCCCTGTACGGTTGATAACGCGAAACGAGCAGCCCCGCAATGATCAAAGCCAGGGTTAACCCCGTACCGCCCATCTGCGCATAAACGGTCACGAAGTCCGTATTGATGATATGCGTGGGCTGCTGACCCGATATTGCCTGGGCCATATTTTCAATCATTCCCACTAAGAGCACGGGGTCAAGAAAGGTGCCGTTGATGACTGTTTGGTGAGCGCCCAGCGTATATAAAAAGTTGCCGAGAGAATAAATAATTAAAAAGCCGGGTAGTGATGTGCCGATTGCCAGTAACGGTTGCTGAACAAAACACGACAGTAAAAAAATAACATCAAAATCAAAGTAAAAGCAGGTAGCTGCAACAAGGCCAAAAATGCTCAAAGCCAGCAGCACCGGGACTAAGGCCGCAAGATCCGCAAGAGCTGCTGGTGGTACTTGAGTCTTAGGGTTAACTGCCGGTTGCATTAATCGGGCTATTCTCATGTGAATTTCTGCTGCAATTAGGCCAATAATGAGCCCCGCAATGACTCCACTCGGGCCTACCTGTTCGAACAAACCAGGCTTTGTGCTAATAGCCGGGTAAGTGCGACTAGCAAACAGCATGATAAATAGTGCTGCACTTGCCGTCAATGCCACCGCAAGTGGATTGGCAAAAGCCTTATTTTGGGCTAAATGATACGCAGCCAGCGGTGCAATCAATATGCCAGCAACATTAATTGTCCCCTTGCAGAGGGCAAGTGCCCAAACGTGAAGCTGGGCTAAAGCTGCACCCTGTAAAATTGTGCTCAAAGCAGCAATAAGCAAAACGGCTAGCCCCGCGACTAGCAAAAAAGGCATCAACGCCGTAAAGGCTGCACGCATTGACCGCAAATGAACCTGGTTGCCAATTTTTACCAACTCTTTTGCATGCTTGTCTGACAAGCGGTGCAGCTTCAATTCCCCCGGGCTGTTTGTAGAACCATTCATCTTAAGTTTCTCCTCGCTGCTACGCCAAATCTTGGCCATCAGAGTGGATAACCTTTTTCAGCCAGTAATAGCTCTTCTTGGGCACCCGCCTCATATCACGCAGATCATGGTTGGTGCGATTCACGTACACCACGCCGTAGCGCTTTTCCATGTTCCCCTGCGAGCTCATAATATCGATCAGTCCCCAGCCTAAATAACCCAGAACTTCGACCCCATCCTGCCTTATTGCATCCTGCATCGCCTTGATGTGCTCCCTGTGGTAATCGATCCGATAATCATCCGCAATTGGGTGCTGACCATCCCAGCTTTCCCGCACGCCTATTCCGTTTTCAATTGGAAAAACCGGCAGATGGTAACGGTGGTAAATCTTGTTCAGAACATCCCTGAACCCCAAAGCATCAATCTGCCAGCCCCACTCCGTGGACTTTAGAAACGGATTGTCCTCCTTGCCAAAATCCAGGTATAAATTTGGCGCCGTACCAGCAGGGACGCGGCTTGCATCAATCGTACTGGAAGCATAGTAACTAAAACTCAAAAAGTCGCTTCTTAGTGCCGCAATTTCTGCTAGCTCCGCTTTCGTATGCGCAACCTTTATCTGCTTATTGCGCACAAAGGCTTTGACCATGGCGGAATATTTCCCGTACGCAAAGGCATCAAGCAGGTTATAATTCAAAAATTCAGCAATTTGGTGCGCGGCAAAAACATCTGCGGGGTTTGCCGTTGCCGGGTAAACCTGGCTGTAAGCCAGCATTCCGCCTACTTTAGCGGTGGTTGTGGCATGGAGATAATTGGCAACGGCCGCATGACAATACATCACGTTGTGGGCAATCTGGCATAAGACGGTCAATGAGTGGTCGCCCTTTACATAACCTGCAATCTTAAAGGCCTCTGAGGTATGGTAAAGGTTCTGCTCGTTAAAGGTGATCCAATACTTGACGCGGTCCTTGAAATGATCAACCACCACCTTGCCAAAACGGATAAAGGCCGCACAAACTTTCTTGCTGCTAAAACCGTTATATTCTTCTGCCAGATGCAAAGGCATATCAAAATGATAAAGGCAGATCATCGGTTCAATGTTGCGCGCAAGCAGGGCATCGACTAGTCTGTCATAATAACGCAAGCCCTCCTCGTTAACCTCACCGTCACCATTTTTTATTATCCGTGACCACGAAACCTGGAACCGGTACATGTTCATGCCCAAGTCTTGCATGTAGTCAAAATCCTCCTCAAAGTGGTGGTAGTTGTCGTTTGCAACGTGCCAATCGCTGGCATCGTTAGCAGCTTTTTTTACGTCATAAACCGATAGGCTCTTGCCGCCCTCGTTCCAGCCGCCTTCCGTTTGCATGCTTGAGGTCGAATTGCCCCAGAAAAATTTATTCATTTTATCTCATCCTTGTGTATTAAGTTTCTAATCGACGCATACTTGCTTTATGCAGTAAAAGAAGCGCAACAGTAGCAGTGAACACCGTTGCGCTTCTTGCGTATTCAACTATTTTGGCCTACTGCCTAGCTCAATGCCCGCAGTGCATTTTTGGCCAAGGCAAAGTTGCCAACGGTTGCCGAACCATTATCCGCAATTGCCGGCATTGTAGTATAAGCGGTCAATTCCGGCACCTTTACGTACCCGCTCAGCAGTGTCCTCTGTATAACCTGCGTCAAAAGCGGCTTGAGAAGCATACTTCAAGAATGAATCAACACTCGACTTATTAACGTTTAAAAAAACATCATTTGCAGTGAATTTCATCTTTCCTCCTTCACTTTTGTTCTTTGAAACCCTTTACAAAAACATAATAACTTTAATCGCAGTCTTTGTAATTACGGGGAATTTCCATTTAAGGTGGAAATTTTATATAGAAGCGGCCACTAGTTATTTAACTTCGTTACTTTAACTTTGCGTTTTTGCAATCAAAAAAGCCCGTTTCCTCTTGTGAAACGGACTTATAAAATTGGACGGCTAGTCAACTAGTCAGAGTTGCGCCGGCAAAAATCACTCGGACTCACTGCAAACTTGCTCGTGATACTCAACGGCTCGCTTGTTCAGCTCCAAAACCAGGGTAGGCAACAAGCTCCCGGCAAGAACCACGAGCCATCCGCTAGGCGGCAGTTGCGCCAACTGCATGAAATCACGCAAAGCGGGCAACAGGGCCAGTGCTAAGACTAGCAGTATGCCCAGTGACAGGCCCCAATTCAGCAGCGGGTTGCTCTTGAACGTGTTCCAGCTAATCGGCTGCGTATCCTTGATTGCGTAAATATCAACCATCGACCCCAATGCCAGAACCAGGAAGACAAGCGTCATCCCCACCTGGGCCTGATCCGATCCAAGGACAAAGCGCCCCCAAGTGTAGACGCCTAGAGTCAGGCACGTAAAGGTGGTCGCCCGTACGGCCATCCGCTGCAGCAGGCCGCGGCCAAGCAGGCTCTCGCTGTTTGCAATCGGTGCTTGGTTCATCAGGTGGGCTTCTCCCGGTTCCTGACTAATAAAGAAGCCGGGGATGCCATCGGCCAGCACGTTGATGATCAACAACTGCTCGGCCAGAAGTGCGGGTCCCCAGCCTAGGAGTGCAGTGAAAATCATCAAGAAAATTTGGGCAAAGTTGACCCCGACCAAAAATTCAACCGCCTTGACAATATTTTGGTAGACGGTCCGACCCGCAGCAACGGCCGCGATAATCGTGGCAAAATTGTCATCCGTCAGAATCATGTCGGCCGCTTCTTTGGCAACTTCGGTGCCGGTGATGCCCATGGCTACGCCAACATCGGCAGCCTTCAAAGCAGGCGCATCATTAACGCCGTCCCCCGTCATGGCAACGGTCTTATCAAGGTCCTGCCAAGCCTGGACGATGCGAATCTTATCACGTGGCGACACGCGGGCGTACACCGCAATGTCTTCAAGCTGCTCTTTCAGTTCGGCGTCGCTCATTTTTTGCAAATCGCTGCCCGTAAGCGCACGCTTGGTGCCCTCCAGAATGCCAATTTCCTCTGCAATTGCTTTGGCAGTGATGAGGTGGTCGCCGGTGATCATCACCGTCCTGATTCCCGCCTGCTTTGCTTTTTCAACTGCTGCAAAGACCTCTGGCCGTGGTGGATCAATCAGACCGATTAAGCCCGCGATTTCAAGATCTGCCTGAAGTGCTTTTCGGTCCTTGATATCAGCGGAAGCGGGCAAGATTTTATAACCGACGGCCAAAATTCTCAGAGCAGACGCCGCTAGCTCATTGTGCGCCCGTTGACCGGCGGCAAGCGCCGCCGATTTTTTAAAGGGCAGACGCTCCCATGCCCCCTTGACAATAACAAGCTTGCGGCCATCCGACAAACGGTGAACGGTCGCCATCGTTTTTTGGGCCGAATCAAAGGGGTCTTCTGCAATTCGCGGAGCGGTCTGTTCCAGCTCCTGGCGACTGGTCCCGAGCGCAGTCAGCCAGTTCACTATCGCTATTTCGGTCGCGTCACCCAACGCGTGCGTCTCGCCGTCAATTTCAGTTACTTTGGCATTCGTCGCTAGACCCAAGTAATGCGCCAGGTCGCGTCCGGCTGCGGGCACCTGCGCCTCAGCCTGCCTTACTCCGGTTGCAGGCGTCCAATACTTGGTAATGGTCATCTTATTCTGCGTCAGTGTGCCCGTTTTATCGGTTGCAATAACATCCACGTTGCCAATGGTTTCAACGGCCCCAACGCGGCGCATGATTGCACCTTGTGCGGCCATTTTCTGGACGCCGCGCGACAGACTGATAGTCACGATGATCGGCAGAGTTTCGGGTACTGCGGCCACCGCCAGGGACAATCCCACCATCATGCTGTCGGCTATGCCCTTATTTTGGATGCCAATGCTTAGAGCGAAGATCACTAGACCCCCGCAACCGGCAAAAATGGTCATCCACTTTGACAGGTTATTCAATTTTCCATCTAGCGGTGTAGCGCGCTGCTCGGTTTGATTCAGCAAACCGGCAATCTGGCCTAATTCCGTCGCCATGCCCGTCTTAGTGACTTGCACCAGGGCGCGGCCACTAACCACTGCTGTTCCAGAATAAACCTGCTGCTTGGCCTTTAACTGACGGTCCTTTTGATAAGTAGTTTTAGAAACGGCCTGACTTTCACCCGTTAGAATCGCTTCATCGACGGCGAAGCTCGCTGCTTCAAGCACAACTGCATCTGCGGGCACCTGGTCGCCAACTTTCAAGTGGACCAGATCGCCTGGAACCAGTTCCGTGACCGCAACAGCCAGGTCCTGACCGTTTCGCCGCACGTTAGCCTGCGGCAAACTCATTGACTTCAGGGCGGCGAGCGCTTTTTCCGCCGAGGACTCTTGGTACAGCCCGATCACCACGTTAATCAGCAGGATTACGCCAATGACGACCGTCTTCGTCCAGCCACCGTTTTGAAAAAGTGCCAGGTAAGTAGACAGCGCCACCGCAAACAGCAGGACCAGTGATGATACGTCACTTAGATGACGCCCAATTTTTTGGTACAAGGGAATTGGGGGCTTTGCGATAAGCTCATTTTGGCCAAATTTAGCGCGCCGCTGCTGGACCACAGCATCAGTTAAACCGGACTTGGGGGTTTGTTTTAATAGTAGTTCTGATTTTTGGGACATGCTATTCCTCCATTATTGCGATTGCTTTTTTTACAGAAAAGAGGCTTGCTACCCTTGCGCAAAGTAAATGCAAAGCGGCAAGGGCTAATAATAGAAAGAGTTTAATTTATGTTATTAATGCCATATGTCTTGGGTAAGACTCTTTTTAAAGTGAAAATAACTATTCCTCAGCTTCGCTCCCTATTTCTGTAAATAACGTACTCTTATTATAACGATAGGTCTGAATTAAAGCCAGAATAATGCCTGTTTTCGGTAGGTGAATTATTTCTGGCCTTTTTATTTTCTTTAGAAAATCTTAAAATTGCGGATTCCTGACTTTGCAGTCGCACACGCAAAACCTTAAACGTGGCGTGCAGTCAACTGGCATCGTCAGTGTGCCGCCCCACTTGTTAAGTGCACCAGACCGTGCTTTAAAAACTGCCTTCTTGCCCGTTAACTTTGTCCGTTAAGCCGTTGAAATACTTGCAATAAGAGTGCTATATTGAAGAAATAAGTCATTTAATTATTAATGAAGGGAATTTTACCGATGCTCACTGATGCCCACTGTCACTTAGAAAAAAACGCCGCACTGGCAAAAATGCAAAGCACAGAGAAAATCACAGCCGTTATTAACTGCCAGACGCCAGCGGAATGGGCGGTTAATGAGGAATTGACCGAACGCAGCCAACCCATGAGTTTTGGCATTCACCCCTGGGACGCGGACAAGTTCGCCTTTTCAGCTGCTCTTCCCTACCTCGAACAAGCGGATGCGGTCGGTGAGATTGGACTTGACCGCGTATGGACGCATAATAGCTTAGACTTGCAAAAGCAGGTCTTTGTGCCGCAGGTGCAGTGGGCCCAGAAAAACCAGAAGCCGGTTATTCTCCATACCAAAGGCTGTGAAGCAGAAATCCTGCAGACAATTCGGCAGTATCCCAACCGCTACCTGATTCACTGGTATGACTGCCCCAATTACCAGCAAGAATATATTGCCGAAGATTGCTATTTCAGCATTTGCCTGGCCGTACTAAGTGACCCCAGCGTTACCGCACTGGCCCGGCGCGTGCCGCTCGATCGCTTGGTCATTGAAACCGATGGTCTCGGGTCCACCGCCTGGCTGCTGGGGCATTCCGTTGCGGTTCAAGAGTATCCGCTTATTTTAAAAAAGACAATTGCGGCGCTGGCCCGGCTGCGTCAAATAGATGCCACCGCCTTGACCACGCAGCTTGAAGATAACCTAAACCATTTCATTGGCTAAGTTATCCCTTTTTCTGTTTTATAATTCACTGCACAAGTAATTTTTATATTCTTATTGCAGAATGATACCCACTTTGCTAGAATGCAAGTATCATCAATAATATATCTATATATTGTCGTAATAAGGTCGACAGTTTCTACTCAGAACCGCAAATTCTGAACTATAGATTGGGAACCAACAGTATTAGCAAATACTGTTTTTAGCGGCCCTTTTCTGTAGTCTGAGCAGAAAAGGGCCTTTTTATTTCTCAATGTAAAGGAGTGTCAATGAATAATAATTTTTTGTGGGGCGGAGCAACCGCTTCTTACCAGTGTGAAGGTGCGTGGGACGTTGATGATAAAGCCGAATCCATGTGGGATCATTATCTACACGAAAATAATTTAGAAAACGGTGACGTTGCCAGCGATAATTACCATCATTTTGAAGAAGATATCAAGATGATGAAAGAGGGAGGACAAAATGCTTACCGTTTTTCCCTTTCGTGGCCCCGCATAATTAAAAACCGTGAAGGGGACGTTAATTCAAAGGGAATTTTCTTTTACAACAAACTAATTGACTGCTGTATGGAAAACGGGATAACGCCCTTTATTACCCTCTACCACTGGGACCTGCCACAATACTGGCAGGAGGTCGGTGGTTGGCTTAACCCAGATGTCTGCACGGCCTTTGCCCACTATGCGGAAGTTTGCTTTAAGGCTTTCGGTGACAGGGTTAAATATTGGACCACATTTAATGAGCCTAAGTGGTTTACCGCTAACGGCTATCTGATTGGCAACTACCCGCCCGGTGAACACAACCTGCAGCATACCATTGAATGCGGCTTTAACGTGATGTATTCCAGTGCGCTGGCCATTCAAAAATATCGCACCGGAAAATTTACTGGTCAAATTGGCATTGTCCACAGTTACTCACCAATTGATGGGGTCGACGATACGATTGAAACACAGATTGCCATGCGTAATGCCGATAATTACGCCAATAATTGGATATTAGATACGGCTGCACTCGGTCGCTTTCCTATTGACCTGGTTGCCAAACTAGCACAAACGTGTGATGTCTCCTTTATGAAACCGGCTTCTCTTGAAGTTATCAGGAACAACACGGTTGATTTCTTGGGACTCAATTATTATGCTCGCACGCTCGTAAAACCTTATACCAGTGGTGAAACCAAGATGATCTTTAATCATTCCGGGAAAAAAGGCGAAACCCAGATGCGCATAAAGGGCTGGTTCGAACAGGTAATGGATCCCAACAGTCAATATACCGAGTGGGACACTGAAATCTACCCCAAGGGGCTTGAAGATGGACTGAAGCGTGCTTACCAAAAATATCATTTGCCAATTTTTGTCACTGAAAACGGCGTGGGCGTCCACGAAGACATTAACATCCCGCAGGTTAACGATGATTATCGTATTTCTTTCATGAATGATCATCTTAACGCCCTGATGAATGCCCAGGATGCAGGCGCTGATGTCCGCGGATACTTCACTTGGTCACCATTTGATTTGTACTCGTGGATGAACGGAGTCGAAAAGCGGTACGGCATAGTAGCCGTTGATTTTGCCAGCCAAAGAAGAATACCTAAGGCATCTTATTATTGGTATCAAAAAATCATTGTCTCCAATGGAAAACTGATTAAGCGTAAGCACTATTAAAGGGGAATAGCCAAATGAAAATCGACCAATTAATGTCCTGGATGGAGAAACACATCACGCCTTTTGCCAATAAGATGGCCACTGAACGCCACCTCGCCGCAATCAGGGATACATTCATGACCCTTCTGCCCATCACCCTGTTTGGGTCAATCTTCGTGATAATCGGTGCTGCCCCACCCGTAACTAAAAACAGCAACGGCATTTTAGTTGCATGGGCCAATTTTGCCCAGCACAATGCACTGATTTTGAGCTGGCTTAGTGATGTTTCAATGAGCGCGATGTCGGTCTTTATATGTGTCGGTATTACCTACTTTCTTTGTCAGCATTACAAAGAGACCCCAATATCACCAATCATGTTTTCGCTCGCTGGATTTTTCATGCTGGTATTTGATCCCCAACAATTAGGTTTCAAGGGCAACATTGTTGATATCAGCTACTGGGACGGGCGCGGGATAATAATAGCCCTGCTGGTCTCAATCCTAACCACCGATTCCTATCACGCAATGCGCAAACATAATTTTGGGCGAATCAAAATGCCCAAGGGCGTCCCTTCTGCCCTGTCAGAAAGTTTTGCTTCATTTATCCCGGCCTTAGTTATTTTAGCGGTTGATGCGGTCATCTTCATCATCTGCCAACTGAACCACACGACCGCCGTCAGGGCCATATACAGTGCGCTTTCTCCTAGCTTTCAGGTCGCAGACAGCCTTCCGGCCACAATTTTGTTAACCGTTCTTGTCCACCTCTTCTGGTTCTTTGGCATCCATGATGCTGCCCTGGCGGGGATTTTGGGGCCTATTCGCGATGGCAACCTGTCAATTAATGCTGCCGCAAAGCTCGCCGGGAAAACTTTGCCGCGCATCTTTACCACGCCTTTTTGGGTCTACTTCGTAATAATTGGCGGCTGCGGGTCTGTACTTGCCCTGGCCATCCTGATGTCATTTTCCAAATCCAAGCAGCTAAAGACCGTGGGCCGCGTAGGTCTAGTACCGGCAATCTTCGGTATCTCAGAGCCAATGATTTTTGGTACACCCCTGATGCTCAATCCCATCTTCTTTATTCCGTTCATTTTCACCTCGGTCATCAACGCAATTCTCAGTTACTTGTCGATGTCTCTGGGACTTATCAAAAAAACTTTTGCCCTCTTTTCGTGGCAGATGCCCGCACCTATCGGTGCCTTTCTTTCAACCATGGATTGGCGTGCTGCGGTCCTAGTTTTATTGTTGATCATGATTGATGCAATCTTATACTACCCGTTCATGAAGATATACGAGAAAAATTTATTAAAAGAAGAAAAAGCATAGCCAAGGATAAGCACTCGCTAGCAAAAAAGGCGCGATTCACAGTAGAACCGCGCCTTTTAGTTTGATTATTTTTCAATATCCGCTTTTGCTAAGCGCATACGAGTAGACGGTGGGGATCAAAATGATGCCCACAACAACCGCGACAACCAGCCAAAACAGGTGCAAAAAAGCGGTTAGCAATAATATCAGACCACCACAGAGCGCGGTCCACCCCGCCAAGTGGTGCGTCTTTTGCCAGTTCAGCTTATTTTTCAACGTCCAGGGAAGACGAATGCCAACAGCCTGGTTAGGCCGGATTTTAGGCAAATAATTCCCCAAAATAATGAAAAAAAGACCTAAACAGATGCTCAAAACAACCGAGATCCGTAACTGATAGCCCAGGGCAATAACATAAAAGGAAAGATTAACGACGTTAATCATCACCGGCAAGAACCAGAAAGTGATCCCTACCACCTTAAAGTTAAGGTTCTTAGTGCGTGCTTCATGCTTAAAACACCAAAACATCACTCCTTGAATTATCAATATCACAGCAGGCAAGCCCAAAACAACCCATGCCTTGTTGCTAAAGCCATTGGGCGCGTCATTTAAGCCAAAGTGCGTCGCCATTTGCTGCGGCAGCTGGTTATACAGCACTAGTCCCACCGCTGCCGGCAATAGTATTAACAAATTGGAAACAATAAAAGTCTTGTGAAAATTATTTTGATTCATCTTGATCTCCTTTCAAATCAACCAGCCACGACATAATCTCTTCTAAAATCGATGTGTTCAATGAATAATAAATGAAGTTTTTTTCACGTTCTTCGTCAATTAAATCAGCCTTTTTCAGAACACTGAGATGATAGGATACCGTGGCCTGGGTCATGGAAAAATGACTGGCAATTTCGCCTGCCGACATCTGACCATTCTTTAACAACTGCAGAATCTTGCGCCTGACCGGGTCTGATAGAGCCTTGAAACTACCCTCGAAACTCACTTTTTCCTCCTTCTATTTAGATATAATTCTAATTAGATTTATATCTAAATAATAGCACATTTTTAGCAAAACACAACTAGTTATTGTTCATTGGCGTGCTATGCAATTGTAGCCTGCCTAGCACGGCCCGGTCTGCGCCAATTATTGAAGCAGCCGGCAAGTGCTTGTTCATACCCGCTAAGCAGTAGACAATCAGCCGGGGCAAGCGCTTGACAGGCATAAATAAAAGACTTTAAACTTAATAATCATTGTGATCTTTATTCACAATGATTACAAATAGCAAGAAACAAATAAGTTGTTGCATATATCTTTATTATTTATTCAAACCTGGTTATAATATAGTTTATTAAAAGAAAGGAAAACACAAGTGTCACAGTTTGAAACACTAATCTTTATTCCTGAGGGCAGCTTGTTCGACGAACGGACTGCCGAACGGAATGCGCTTCGCCAGACTCTAAAAGAGCTTGGCGGTGAATTAGGGCCTGCTGAACGATTGAAGTATGCGGCCATGCAGGAACAGACCAAATTGTTGGGCTTAGCGGATCGCGTCAGGCTCATTTTACAAACATTCTTTAAAAAAGAGGAGCTGGCTGAAGCATTAGAGGTTTTCACACGCAAGCTCCAGCAGCAGAACCACCTTGTTAAAGATGCCATCCCCTTTTTGGATGAGGTTAAAGACGAGGTCAATCTGGTCTTACTGGCTAAAGAAACAAAGGCAGTTGCGAAAGCGCGCATGCAGGAAAGCGAGCTGCTGAATTATTTTTCAGCTGCTTACTTTAAAGATGACTATGACCAATTCCTGCCTGCCAAAACCGTCTTGACGGAGATTGTCCAAGCGGAAAAGCTTGCGCCAGCAACTTGCCTTGTTATCGGTACAGACTTAGCGGAAGAGATTCAGGGAGCTGAAAATGCCAACCTCCAATCCCTCTGGCTTGCACCAAAAAAAGTCAAGATGCCGATTAGTCCACGTCCGACGTTGCACTTGAATAAGTTGAGCGACTTATTGTTTTACCTTGAATTAAATTGATTTTAACTGATGAAAGGATTGTGAAGTATTAAATTATGAAAAAAGTAGCGGTAGTGTTTGCCACCGGCTGTGAAGAGGTCGAGGGCTTAAGTATTATTGACGTGCTCCGGCGCTTGGGCGTACATGCCGACATGGTCGGGCTTACGGATAAGGAAGTTACCGGAGACCACCAGATTAAGCTGGCGTGCGACCGGGTAGTTGATGACGGTCTGTTTGACTACGATCTGGTCGCATTTCCGGGCGGTAAAGCGGGCGCGGAGAATTTGCGTGACAATACCAAATTACGCGAATTAATGGTTAAAAGAAACAAGGCCGGCAAGTGGGATGCTGCAATGTGTGCCGCACCCATTGCACTGGCACGGTATGGCGTCTTAAAGGGCGCCAACTATACCTGCTATCCGGGCTTTGAGCAGCAGACCAAGCAGGATGCCCCGAGTGGCCGCTTCTGCGAATCAATCACAGTAACTGATGATGAGCACAAGGTGATTACCAGTCGCGGTCCGGCAACCGCCTGGGCCTTTGCCTATGCAATTGCCGAGGCGCTAGGGCTTGACACCACGGAGTTAAAAGAGGGAATGCTGTATGACTACTTAGCTGCCAATATCCAAGCGAGTTTGTAAATCCGGTTCAAAAACAGGTGGTTGACAATCAGTGTGCCAAAATTTTGTTTTGACTAATTAATTAGCCCAGTATCACTAATTAACTTTTTCTCTTTGTAGCCAGCTGTAAAAATACAATTAAATAAAAAAATAACCAGCTAGACTAATATCTATAGCGTATTGTTATGTGCTTTCATATATAATAATATATTTACTAATATAATTGATGATTATGAGGTTAAATAATTAATTCATGAATAAACAAAAAGGGCTTTATCACAACAGCAGAAAAATTATCGTTAGCAGCGTTACTGCTGCTGCCTTAGGCATGCTCGCCCTGTCTAACCCGGAAACTGTAAATGCTGACAGCCTTGCAGGCCACCAGCCTAAGATTGCGAAAAAAGTTATTGCAGCAGCTCAAAGAGAAGTTAATACTGCCAGTGACAACCTGACCCAGAAGAAAGCTGCAAAGGACGCCTCGCATCCTGCCAGCGGACCAGATGCCGGTGCCAAAGACAGCGATAACGATATCGCCGGCGATGACACGGCTTTAGTGAAAGTAACGGTTCATTATGTCGATCAAGACGGCAAGCCGATCCCCGCTGCACCTGATGAAACCATCAGTGGCAAGGCGGGCGACGAATACCCTGAAAAGGCAATTCCGGGTTACAAGCTGATGGACAAGTCCGGCGAAAAGTTCTCTGCCGATGAAACTGAAGTAACGTATACTTATAGGGCAAAAAGTGAAGCGGCGGATGCTCCTCTCCTTGCACCTAGGGAAACAGAAGCAATCGATGACTGGATGCCAGACAAGAACCTCCAAAAGTTGGTTGCGCTTAATCTGAAAAAATCTGTATCCGAAATCACCAAAGCCGATGTGGCAGCAATGGATAGCCTTAGCATCTATCCCGTGGCCACGAAAAACAAAACGGATTATCAAAACGCAATGAGCATCGAATCTTTAGAGGGGATGCAGTATGCGACAAATCTAAAAATACTCGATTTATCTCCGGATATTAATTCGAATAATCAATTTTTTCAAAATCCAATGGTGCACGGTGCACTTAATGACATATCCGCACTGAAAGACTTGCAGAAGCTGAACAATGTCAAAGTGCAAATGTGCAACATCAGCGATATTTCCGCCCTTGGCAACAAGCCCAACTTGGTAAATCTTTCCATTTCATATAACCACATCATGGATTTTTCACCCCTAAAAACAGATCCCGTTCTGTATCCTTCCGTACAAGCTTATTATCAATCCGTGGCCTTGCCGGTTAAGCAAATTCCGCAAGGAACTAGCAAATATACTAGCGGCCCCTATGAATTTTTTGACGCTGATGGCAGCCGGATACCAATTCGGGTGGCTGATACCGATGATTTTGACCACGACCACTACGTTAAGTTTTATCTTAGCACCCAGCCAGGAACCCCCAGTGCAGACGGGAAGTTTGTGGAATGGGACATGAGCAAGTTTACCGCCGGTGATAGGGGGTATATGACTGTCAACTACCGGGGAAAACTGTTTGGCAGCGCCGGCTATCCTTCTGGCGGCTGGTATATTATTCCCTTTGAAATCGTGAACGGCCTTTCCGTTACGGCGCACTACAAGGACACGGCTGGCAACATGATTGCACCCGATGAAACCATCACGGGTGTCAGCGGTGACAATTATCCGGATAAGGACATCAAGGGTTATACCCTAAAAAGCAAATCAAGTGAAAAATTCACCAGCACTGAAACCGAAGTTACCTACGTCTACGCCAAGGACATTATTCCTGGCAAGGACGTCACGGTCCACTACAGGGATACCGATGGCAACACCATTGCACCTGACAAAGTCCTCAGCGGCAACATTGATGACCCCATTCCCGATGCCCAGCTGAACATCACCGGCTACACCTTCAAGGAGGTCCATGGTTCTGCTACTGGCAAGTTCACGGATGCCGCACAAGAAGTCACCTACGTTTACACCAAAAATCCAACTAATCCAACTAATCCGATTAATCCAACCAATCCATCTGTACCAGGCATCCCTGGAAACAATCAGCCGGGCAGCAATGTGCCAATAAACACCGGGAATAACCAGCCAGGCAGCTCAAATCCTGAAATTACCGATAAAATCCAAAAAGTTGTCCTCATGCACAACGCATACATGTACAACGAAGCGGGTCAACGTACTAATGCAGTTACGCTTAAAGCGGGATCCGTTCTCGACGTCTACGGCAACAAAAAGATCAATGACCGGTTGTTCTACGTCCTAGTTGACCATGGCGACAATAAGAAGAAGTACTATGTAGCCACCGATAACGTTGAAGCTACCAAGAGAAGCCTGAAGCACAATGCCTTTATCTACAACCGTTATGGCAAACGCGTGAAGCACTCTAAAGTCCTCAAAAAGGGGCAGTTAGTTGATACTTATGGCGATCCCATCAAGATTCGCGGTCACAAGTACTACATCGTTGCACACAACCGTTTTGTAAAGGTCGCTAACTTCCCAGCAGCAACAGCAAAGGCAAAGAAACTAATTCAGGGTGCTAACGAGGGTAATTCGGTTAACTTAATCGAAAAGAACATTATGCACAATGCCTACCTCTACAACAAACAGGGCAAGCGCGACAACGGCGTAATTATCGCAGCGGGCTCAAAAGTCAAGACAACGGGCAAGGACAAAATCAACGGCAAAACTTACTATGCATTGCCTGATGGCCTGTACATTGCAGCCGGCAACATCGATGGCAAGAAGTTGAGGCTCAAGCACAACGCCTATATTTACAACCAATACGGCAATCGTCATGGCAGAAAGGTGCTGAAGAAACGGCGCTCGGTTAGAACTTACGGCAGCGCAGTATCAATTAAGCATAAGCAATACTACATTGTTGCCCTGAATCGCTACGTCAAAAAAGCAAATTTTAAATAGTCAAACATCATAATACATTATCAATATAACAAGTGCTCCTAACTGCCGAAATAGCTGTGGGGAGCACTTTTTCTTTTCTGCTGCGCAAGCCTAATGATTAAATTGACTTCAGCTTTTCAGCAGAATACAATTAGTCATTAATATACTGGTTAAGGTGCTCTAATTTCGAATAATGGCCGGCACTACTTAAGAAAGGAATGTAATCATGCTTGCAAAACCTCCTTCCCTAAAAGCAGGTGACAAAATCGCAATTGTCAGTCTTTCGCGCGGCGTACTAGGCGAAAATTTTGCTGCTCGTCAACGCCGGCTGGGCGAACAGCGTCTTAAAGAATTGGGACTTATCCCTGTGTATATGCCTAATAGCCTCCGCGGCATTGCTTATTTGGATGCTCATCCAGAGGCACGCGCTGCTGACCTCAAGGAAGCCTTCCTCAATCCCGCGATCAAGGGTATCTTTGCGGCAATTGGTGGTGATGACACCTACCGGCTTCTGCCCTATTTAATGGCAGATACTGAATTTACCACTACCGTACGCAATCACCCCAGACTTTTTACCGGCTTCTCGGACACCACCAACAACCATTTGATGTTTTACCGTTTAGGAATGCAAAGTTTCTATGGTCCTAGTTTTCTGAACGACCTGGCCGAGCTCGATAACAAGCTGCTTCCCTATACCCAAAAAACGCTGGAACACTTTTTTGACAATTCACCAACCACTGCCATCACAGCCAGTGAAACTTGGTATGAAGAACGCACCGACTTTTCGCCTGCTGCACTGGGAACGCCTCGGGTCAGTCACCCCCGACACAGGGTATCAGGTCTTGCGTGGCCGGGGGCAAATACAGGGGCGCCTGTGGGGCGGCTGCATTGATACGTTGTACGATGACCTGACCACGACCCGCTATGCTGATGAGGCAGAGATTATTCGGCGTTACCACTTGATACTATCGCAAGAAGAAGCTAGGGCAGCGGTGCTTTTTATTGAAAGCAGCGAAGAATGTCCCCCACCCGCGCTTTACCGCAAGATGCTCGCGAAATTAGACAAGGCCGGCATATTGGCGGCGGTTCGGGGCATCATTGTGGGCAAGCCTCAGAACAAGAAGTACTACGAGGAGTACCAGCAAGAATTGCTTAAGGCAACACAGGAATACGGAACGCCCATTCCTTACAGCCTTAACTTTGGTCATGCATACCCGCACGCTGCCCTGCCATACGGAATTCAGGTGCAGCTAGATTTCGACCAGCGCCGGGTCACTATTCTTGAGCCTTATTTTTCTAATTAGCTTATTGATCGCAAAGAAGCAGCTGTCAAGCTGCTTTTTTTATTGCTTTTTAGTTTAATCGTGGTAATATTTAGAAAAATATCTAAATAGTTTTATGAAGATTACAAGGGTGCCTGTGCAATTTTTTTTAAAAAAATATTGTCATTCGTCAAAATTGGTGTATTATATTTGTATAACACTAATACAAAAGGGGAGTACAAATGAGTTTACTAGAAACACGCGCAGTAACGCGGACATATGGCAAAGGCGCAACGAAATTCGACGCGTTGCGCGGAATCAGCTTACAGATCAACAAGGGTGAGTCAATTGCCATCATTGGTAAAAGTGGCTCGGGCAAAACAACCTTGATGCATATTATGGCACTGCTTGACCACCCTACTTCGGGGAGCGTGTTGCTCAACGATGAGCCGACCAGCAAGTTCAAGGCACGGGCCTTAAACAAATTGCGCAACCAAACCTTCGGCTTCGTCTTTCAGCAGTTTTTTCTAAACGCACAAGACAGTGTGCTGGAAAATGTTATGCTGCCCCTAAAAATTGCCGGCATCACCGGTAAAAGGCGTCGTGAACTGGCGCTTGAGGCTATCAAAAGCGTTGACCTGGAGAGCAAGGCCCAAAACAAGGCCAGTGCCCTGTCGGGCGGACAGAAGCAGCGGGTCTGCATCGCCCGCGCACTGGTCAACAACCCCCAGATTATTTTTGCCGATGAACCGACGGGCAATTTGGATTCAACAACGGGAAAAATGGTTGAGGACACGCTGTTCAAACTGAAACAGGAAAAAGGAATTACGCTGATTATCGTCACCCACGATCCCGACCTTGCGCAAAAGTGCGAACGCCAAATTCAAATTAAAGACGGTCAAGTTGTCGAAGGAGGCCAACAATGAAATTTCACGATCTTTTAAACTCAGCAGCAACCAACCTGTGGCACAACAAGGGCAGGACATTGCTAACAATTATCGCGGTGCTGATCGGCTCGCTCACAATCAGTTTTACGATGGGCATCAACAACGGCGTTAACGATTATTTGAAAAAACAAATCGGTAACGTTGGCAATACCGAGCAAATGTTGATTTCGCCCGCAGCTTCCGGCGGCGGCAATAGCAACACGCCGGAAAAATATGATCCCAATAATAGCAGTCAAAATACCGATAGAATGATGACCAATAAGGATGTCAAGAAGATCAAAACGGTTAAAGGCGTCAAGGACGTCAAGGCCTTAAAGGACAGCAGCGTCCTTTATGTTCAGGGGCCCAACAAGACCAAGTATGTTTTGGACGCCCAGGTGACTCTTGGCGTTGACTACGACCTAAAGGCTGGCCGGCAGGTTGCAACTTCAGGAAAGAGCCAGGAAATTCTCCTCACCAAGCAGATGGCCAAGGCATTTGGCTACAAGAGTGCACAAAAGGCCTTGGGCCAGAAACTTAAACTCGTCACGGTTTCGCCAATAACCAAAAAGACCACTACGATTAACCCCACGGTTGTTGGCGTGCGCAACGACAGCATGGTCAATAGCGGCCAGGGCGTATACAGCCAGGGCTTAAACGAAAAGATTGTCGCCGCCAACCAGGCGGGCATGCCTAAAGCACTGCGCGAGCGTTACGTTGAAGTTTTAGCAACGCCAACCAGCAAAGATCCTGACAAAATTGCAGCCATCGAGGATAAGTTTACCAAAAAAGGCTACAGTGCAATGACGCTGAAAGATGCCGTCAAGCAATTGTTTACCACCTTCAACGCGGCCACCGGCATCCTGATTGTCTTTGGTGCCATCGCGTTGGTCGCCGCCAGTTTCGGCGTAATCAACACCCTGTTCATGTCGGTGCGGGACCGGACCCGGGAAATTGGTCTTATGAAGGCACTTGGATTGAGTCGCGGCAAGGTCTTCTCGATCTTTAGCTACGAAGCTATACTAATCGGCCTGGTTGGCTCTGTCTTAGGCTTATTAGCCGCAATGGGGCTGGGACAGCTTTTGAACCGGGTAGCCAGCCAAACCTTCCTTAAGGGAATTGACGGTTTCACTTTAGTTCAGTTTAACTGGGGCGGCAGCCTGATCATCATCGGCGTTATCTGCCTGATTACCTTCCTAGCCGGTACCTTGCCGGCGAAACGTGCGGCTAGGCTTGATCCCATCACCGCTTTACGGTACGAATAAACCCAATTTTATTCAAAGAATGCGTCGAATGCGTGCAGCCCACAAGCTCACGCATTCTTTATTGCCAGCAAACACCTGTCGTGGCCGTGCCGGTTTCACTTTTACCTTGCTTCAAACGCAGCAGATACAACCCGGGCAAATTTAAAATTGCCCATACGACCAAATTAACGAAGGAGAAAAAATATCATGTTTTCAGAACACGCACTCAAAAAATTCCACCTCGTGCAGACCAGTGGACAGCTCATTGTCTTGTTGCTTTGCGGCGTGCTGGGTCTTGTTAATACAGGACTTTTCAAGCAGTCGCAGATGCTTGTGCTATTAGCCTGCTTAGCGTTGACACTCCTGGAGTTTACCCTGCTTGTGCCGGAAGAGGTGCAGCCCCCAAAATGGCGGTCAGTTAGCCACTACCTGGAGACAATCGTGATTTGCTACGCGCTGCCGCAGAGTTTATTCTTTCTGACGCAAGTGTTGAACCATTATCACTTGGTCAACATGACCTTGTGGATGGTCCTGATTACCCTCTACTCTCTTGTCATGTACATTCCAATGGCCGCGTTGGCGCTCAGAAAAGTCAAGAACAACTGGGGCAGGATTATCCTTTTGGGCTGGTTCATTTTTGATTCAGCCATTGGCACCCCCAGCATTATCGCTGGTTCCCTGCCCTATGCCAAAATTCTCATGCAGCTGAACAATTCGGGCTTCTCCGGCACCTTCGTTTTAATCATTGTGACGTTAATCGTTATGTCCGACTGGAAAATCCAAAGGCCGCACTTTACGTTTAGTCGCCACAGTTCTTTTTGGGTCAGCAGCTTGATCGTGCTGCTTCTGGCCGCACATTTATGTTTTATACTTCTTCCTACCTTGGTTGATGCGCTCCATTCAGGTTCCGTTTTAAACTATTACCTGGGAAAAATCAGCGGTGGCATTGTATTCACCAGCTTTGAGGCCGGCATTGCGGAGGAGTGGCTGATGCGCTTCATCGTGATAGCGCTTCTGGCCCAGATTTTTGCCCACAACCGCTACCGGATCTACCTCATTGTGTTATTCGATGGTCTCCTCTTTGGCCTATGGCATTTGTCGAACGTCCGTTACCAAACGCTTTCGGCCACCCTCATGCAGGTAGTCGCCATTGGCGGGTGGACGCTGGTTATCAGCGCCGTCTACCTCTACACGCACGCGCTGCTGTTGACGATGGTTTACCATGGCCTATATGATTTCATCCTGTTTTTCAGGAATAGTGGAATCGACAGTACGGGCAATGCGGTGCGCAGCACCACGTCCCCCACCGCCTACCAGTGGCAAGTCACCTTGATTATGGTGGCAATCTACTTCGTCATTGCTTTAATTATTATTAGCGGCAAGCGAAAACATCAGGCAATCGAGGACAACCTCGCAAGCATGTAGTTGCCGTTTCCACAAATCAAAGGCCTGGAGCAAGTTATTCCAGCCTGCAAAAAAAGACGTTGAGCAGTCAAGCCCAACGCCTTTTTACATATTCACATTATCCCTATCTTGCTGGCCGCCGCACGTATTACGGGCAGCGGTGAGGCCAAAAAGCCACGCCACGCAGCGCACGCAAGACATCAAGCTGACGTCCCGGGGCTAACGCTGATCGTTGTCCGGTGTCTTGGCAATCGCCTTCTCAATCTCAGGCGCCAGCAGGTTCTGTTCCAGAATCATGTCAACGGGACGGTAGCTCTCATCGATGCAGGCGTTCCAGTACTCCAGGTGCTTCTGGTCAATGTAGCTGGTCGATTCCTCCACGGCACTGCCGCCGTCGCCCTGAATTGAATACCAGTAGAAGTAAGTATAGCCGTCGCCATTCTCCTCTTTGAACACAGACTCAACGTACATGCGCTCGCCCGCCATCGTGGCGACAGTATCGTCATGGTGGTCATTGAGAAAGTCCATCCATTCCTGGGCCTCAGTTTCCTTACCCCTTTTAATCCTGAACCTGGTTAACTCAACCCTCGTCATTGCGCTCCCTCTCCTAAACTCCGACTTTAATAATTATTTTTACTACTATACAAAAAGCACCAACGTGTGCTGGTGCTTTAAAGTTAACTTAAACGTTAAGATCCAGCCTAAGGCTGAGCAAAAATTAACGCTTACTGAATTGTGAAGCTTTACGGGCCTTCTTGAGACCTGGCTTCTTACGTTCAACCATTCTCGGGTCACGGGTCAAGAATCCGGCCTTCTTGAGTGGTCCACGGAAGTCTGGGTCCACTTCAAGGAGCGCTCTTGCAACACCCAAACGGATTGCACCGGCTTGACCGGCGAATCCACCACCGTTGACGTTAACCATAACGTCGTATTGGCTTTCAGTTTCGGTCAGTGTCAGCGGTTGCTTCAAGTCCTTAACCAGGTTAGGGAACGGAATGTATTGGTCAACATCCTTGTTATTAACAGTAATTTTTCCAGTGCCTGGTACTAAACGGACACGCGCAACTGAATTCTTGCGCCGACCAGTACCTGCATATGCAACTTGTTGTGCCATTGTTTAACCTCCTAGATTAACTTGTTAATGTCTAATTTTTCGGGTTGTTGTGCTTCATGCTTGTGCTCAGCATCAGCATATACGTGCATCTTCAAGAATTCTTGGTGACCCAGAGTGTTCTTCGGAAGCATCCCTTTAACTGACAATTCAACTAATCTAACCGGGTTGTTGGCAAGCAGCTTGCCAGCTGGAGTAGCCTTGATGCCGCCAAGTGTACCAGAGTGGTGGTAATAAATCTTGTCGGTGGCCTTTTTGCCAGTCAACTTGATTTTACCAGCATTGACAACAATAACGTTGTCGCCAGTGTCAACATTAGGCGTGTACTGTGGCTTGTTCTTGCCCCTTAAAATAGTTGCTACTGCGGTAGACAGACGGCCTAAAGGCACATCGGTTGCGTCAATAACATACCATTTACGGTCAATTTCATTAGGTTTTGCTAACTGTGTAGTACGCAATTTAATTTCCTCCGTTTATACGTTGTTCGTAAACAATAAGATTCCGGGGCCTATCGTGGACAAACATACTTAACTATGATACTTCCTTTAGACAAAATTGTCAATATTATTAGCAATCCAGCCGGTATTTTTCGGGAATGTCATCGTAAAAAACATGATACAAAAACAACCCGCTGGCCTGTGCTGTTTCTCTAACCTGTTCACGATCACGTGCCATTATTACCCGGGGAATATCATCAACCGGTCTCTTGCCCCGGCCAATTTCAAGCAGCAACGCCACTAAAATGCGCACCATGTTGTATAAAAAGCCCGAGCAGATAAAGTCAAAAATTACTTCATTAGCATCGTCAGCCCTTTCAACGTTAACGTAGTACATTGTCCGGACCTTGTTTTTGATCTGTCCGCCACTTGCGGCAAAGCTGGTAAAATCATGCGTCCCGAGCAGATCACGCGCTGCCCTCCTCATCTTCTCGACGTCAACCGGATAATGATAATGGCCCGTATAGAAGCGCTTGAAGGGATCGACGAACCGGTCCAAGCTTACCCGGTAGCGGTACCACTTCCCCTTTGCGCTGTAGCGCACGTGAAAATTTTCGTTCACGATTTCGCTGTCCTTAAAGACGACGTCAAGTGGCATGATTGAATTAAGTGCATATAGCATTCTTTCGGGGGGCAGTGGATTCCCGGGGTAATCAAAATGGATAACCTGGCCCAGGGCGTGCACGCCCGCATCGGTTCTTCCCGAGCCCTCTACGGGGATAAATGTACCCTTGGTCATCTTGGTCAGGGCCGCTTCAACTGTGCCCTGAACAGTTCGCTGGTGGGGCTGGGACTGAAAGCCGTGAAAGAGGTGCCCATCATATGCAAGCGTCATTTTGTATCTTGTCTTCATTACCGTGTCCTAAAAATCAATAGCAGTATGACTAAAAGTGCAAAGTATGCCAGGTTGTATAGGTCCGCACTCGACCAGTGCAGCACCCGAAACTTGGACCTCCCCCGGTCTCCCTTGTAACCGCGTGATTCCATTGCCGTTGACAAATCCACCGCCGTCTGCAGCGAGTTGATGAATAACGGAATCAGGAGGGGCGTTATCGCCTTAGCACGGGTAACCAGCCCGCCGTTGTTGAAGTCGGCGCCGCGAGACCGCTGAGCATTCATAATTTTAAACGTTTGGTCAAACAGCGTGGGCACAAAACGGAGGGCAATTGACATCACGAGGGCAATTTTGTCAACGGGCACCCGGAACAACCTCAGCGGTTTTAGCATCCATTCGATTGCATCCGCAATTTCTAGCGGCATCGTCGTCACCGTCATCACCGTCGAAACCAGGATAATCACGGTGAAACGGATAAAGATAAAAATGGCATTGGTTATGCCGTAACTGGTGATGGCAAATATGCCCCACTGCCAGTAAACCTTTCCCCCCACCGTGAAAAACAGCTGCAAAAAAGACGTGAAAAGAATCAGCCAAATCAGCGGTTTGACGCCATCCCAGAAAACCCTGGGCTTCAGTCTGGTGGCTGCAACCGCAATGAAGCTAAAGGCCGTGATGATTGCGTAAGTTGCCGCGTTATTGGCCATAAAAATGACTAAAATGAAGAGGATAGTTGCCAGCAGCTTGCCCCGCGGGTCCATCTTGTAAACGAGCGTATCGCCAGCGATGTAACGTCCTATTAAAATTTTGCTCACAAGTGCTCACCTCCCTAAGTTCTTGGTAATGCCCTGAATCAGCGCGCCCACCGTCAGTGGTGGATTGACAAAGTCATAATTGGTCAACTTCGATGCGAACAGCGAAGCCTTGGGTTCCTCCAAGTGGTGAACCCTAAGCCAGTCACGGTCTTTGAAGACCTCACCCGGGCCCGCGTGCTTAATTAGCCGGCCGTGTTCCATCACCAAGACATCATCGGCATAGTTGGCCACGTCGTCCATGTTGTGCGTTACCAAAATGACCGTGTGCCCCTCCTTTCGATATTGTGAAAAGAGGGTCATCATTTGCTCACGCGCCCGGGGATCAAGGCCGGCGGCCGGCTCATCGAGGCAAAGGATGTCCGGCTCGTACGCCAAAACGCCCGCAATCGCCACGCGGCGCATTTGGCCACCAGAAAGTTCAAACGGCGATCTTTGGCCTATTTCCGGAGGCAGCCCGACCTTCTCAAGCCAGTTCGCAGCGCTCTTCTTAGCCTGCTCAGCAGTATAGCCAAAGTTCTTGGGACCAAAGGCAATATCATCAAGAACCGTATTTTCAAACAACTGCGTTTCCGGAAATTGAAACACGAGGCTAACATGCTGACGCAGTGCCTTAAGGTGCTTATTGGTCGTATCCGGTGTAATATGCGTGCCCGCAATTTCAATATGACCGCTTGTCGGTTTTAACAGGGCGTTGAAGTGCTGCATCAGAGTCGACTTGCCGCTGCCCGTATGGCCAATTATTGCAGTGAACGAGCCCTCGTTCAGTTCAAAGCTGACGTCTTCCAGGCCCTTCTTCTCAAGCGGGGAATCGGGCGAGTACGTGTAGCTTACTTTTTCGAATTTAATTGACATAAGTATTTGATCAACTCTTTTTCTGTATCAAGGCCACCGGAAAGCGCAATGCCCCTATCCTCCAGTGCCTCCTTAATTTGGGCAAAGAAGGGTACGTCAAGTCCCAGCTTTTTTAAAAGCTTAGACTGGCTGAAAACATCAGTGGTGGACCCTTGCGTAATTAGCCGGCCATCGCTCATTACCAGCACCTGGTCCGCCAAGTTGGCCTCATCAATGTCGTGCGTGATGGAAATAACCGTCAGGTCATACTCTTCCTTCATTTGACTGACTATTTGCAAAATATTGTCCCGACCTTCCGGATCAAGCATTGACGTTGCCTCGTCAAGAATAATTATCCGGGGCCTGATAGCTAAGATTCCGGCGATTGCCACACGCTGTTTTTGCCCGCCCGACAGACTGGCCGGCTCTGCATTGGCATAGTCAGACATTCCGACTGCCGCAATTGCCGCAGGAACAATCTTGATCATTTGCTCGCGGGGCACCCCCCTGTTCTCCAGGCCAAAGGCAACATCGTCGGCAACCGTGGCTCCGACAAACTGGTTATCGGGATTTTGAAATACCACTCCAACTTTATCACGAATGCTCCACACTGTCTCATCATTGAGTTCGGTGCCGTCGACCTCAATCGCCGGCTTGCCCTTCTCGTCCGGTACCAGCAGCCCGTTGATCAACCTGATAATCGTCGACTTGCCGCTGCCGTTATGACCAATGATGGCGGTCCAGGACCCCCGCTTAACATCAAAGCTGATGTTATCAATCGCCGGGGTATCTGCCTCGGGGTAAGTAAAACTTACATTGCGAATTCTTATAATATTATCTGCATTATCTGCCGCCATACTCTCACCATCCTAAAAAGTCTGACTCAATTGTAACAAAAAAAACCAAAAAAAATCACCCATGAAGAGGGATAATGAGTAATTATCTAAGCTAGACTAAACTTTCGTCATCATCTTAACGCTTATTCTCACTTTCAAGGGTAATTCTTAATAGCTATTAAGTTCGGTTGTCTTAAATTAAACTAATTCAAGGATAACCATTGGGGCAGCATCACCCTTGCGGGCATTTGCTAACTTCATAATTCTGGTGTATCCACCATTGCGTTCTTTGTAACGCGGTGCGACATCGCTAAAGAGCTTTTGCAGGGCAGACTTAACTACTACTGCATCTCCTTCTTCTTTGATATCAGCAACTTCATTGCGGACAAAAGCAGCAGCCTTTCTCCTAGCGGCTAAATCTCCCCGCTTGCCCAAAGTAATCATTCTTTCGGCAGTTTTGCGTACTTCTTTGGCACGGGTTTCAGTCGTAACAATGCGTTCCTTCATGATCAATTGCGTGGTCATTTCTCTCAGCATTGCTTTTCTATGAGCACTGTCGACCCCTAATTTACGGTATGCCATCAGTTTACCTCCTTTTATTTTCAATTAATCTTCTTGACGAAGTGAAAGTCCTAAGTCAGCTAATTTGTTTTTAACTTCTTCCAATGATTTTCTGCCCAAGTTGCGTACCCGCATCATATCCGCTTCGGTCTTGTCAGTTAACTCCTGCAGGGTATTAATTCCGGCTCGCTTGAGGCAGTTGTATGAACGAACGGACAAATCGAGCTCTTCAATCGTCATTTCGAGCTTCTTCTCGACTTTGTCGTCCTCTTTTTCAACCATTACATCATTGAATTTAGTCTTTGCATCAGCAGTTTCAAACACCTTAAAGTGTTCCACCAAAATCTTGGCGGCAAAACTCAGGGCGTCACTAGGCTTGATTGAACCATCAGTCCAAATCTCTAAAGTGAGCTTGTCAAAATCGTCTCTTTTACCAACACGCGTTGATTCAACCTGGTAATTGACTTTTTCAATTGGTGAAAAAAGGGAATCAACTGGAATGACGCCAATTGGCATGTCATCACTCTTGTTGTCGCTTGCAGCTACGTAGCCGCGACCATTAGTGACCGCGATCTGCATGTGCAGGTGACCACCGTCAGCGATGGTACAAATATACTGGTCAGGATTCAAGATTTGAATGTCCGCGTCAGCCTTGAGGTCGTCAGCCGTAACGGTTGTCGGTCCCTCAACGTCCAACTCAATAATTTTTTGTTCATCAGAAAAAGACTTTAATTCAAGTTTCTTCAGGTTCAAGATAATCTTAGCAACGTCTTCTTTTACGCCAGGAATGGTTGAGAATTCGTGTAAGACATCGTCAATTTGAATATAAACAAGTCCTGTACCCGGGATAGATGTCAGTAAAACTCTACGTAATGAATTACCTAAAGTAGTACCAAAGCCTCGTTCAAGTGGTTCAATAACAAATTTACCATAAGACTTCTCTTGGTCCACAACGGTAATATTTGGTTTTTCAAATTCAATCATTACTAGGCCCCTCTCAAAACGCAACGTCCTTCATTAAGAACAAAATTAAACACGACGACGTTTTGGTGGTCTAGAACCATTGTGGGGAACTGGGGTAACGTCACGGATTGCAGTAATCTCAAGACCTGTGGCTTGAAGTGATCTGATAGCAGATTCACGACCTGAGCCGGGACCCTTAACTGAAACTTCTACATGCTTCATGCCCTGATCCATTGCGCTCTTAGCCGCTGCTTCAGCTGCCATCTGGGCTGCAAACGGAGTAGACTTACGGCTACCCTTAAAGCCCAGCGCACCGGCTGAAGACCAAGCAATTGCGTTGCCTTGAACGTCAGTAATCATGACTAAAGTATTATTAAACGTAGAATGAATGTGCGCAACGCCTTTTTCAACGTGCTTCTTCACACGACGCTTACGTGCTGTTTTAGGCATCAATAAACCTCCTTATAATTTTTATTTATTCTTCTTACTACCCTTACGAGTACGGGCATTATTCTTGGTATTCTGACCGCGAACCGGGAGTCCACGGCGGTGACGCATACCACGGTAAGAACCAATGTCAATAAGCCGCTTGATGTTCATGCTGATTTCTCTACGCAAGTCACCTTCAACGCGGTATTTATCAACTTCTGCGCGAAGCTTTTCCTGGTCGTCTGGAGTCAAATCTTTTGAACGTATGTCTTCAGAAACACCAGCATCCGCACAAATTTTCTGAGCTGTTGGTTCACCAATACCATAAATATATGTTAATGCAACAACTATTCTTTTATCTCTTGGTAAGTCAACACCAGCAATACGTGCCATAAATTGCACCTCCTATTTTATTTTAACCTTGACGCTGCTTGTGTTTTGGATTTGCAGAACAAATAACCATCACACGACCATGTCTTTTAATTATCTTACAATGTTCACACATTGGTTTAACAGATGGTCTAACCTTCATGTTTCCCTCCGTTATTACTTTATAAACCGATAAGTAATTCTACCTTTTGTTAAATCATAAGGAGAAAGTTCGACAGTAACACGGTCTCCAGGCAGGATCCGGATGTAGTGCATCCTAATTTTGCCGGAAACATGTGCTAAAATCACAGCTCCATTTTCCAATTCAACTTTAAACATAGCGTTAGGCAAGGTATCGACTACCTTACCCTTTACTTCAATGACATCATCTTTTGCCAAAGCTGTTCCTCCGCATTTAAACAGTCACACTTTGAAATTATAACACGGAAAAGTAAAGATACCAATTATTACTTTTTACTTAAAACCGCATCGACACTTTCAAAGACCTTTTCTGGCGTTTGTTCACCATCAACAACAGTCAACAACCCATTTTTCTGGTAATAGTCTTTCAAGGGCGTATTCATCTTTTCGTTAACTTCTAAACGATTCTTAACTACTTCAGGCTTGTCATCATCACGCTGGTAAAATTCGTGGCTACCACACCGGTCACAGGTGTCCTTTACTTTGGGCATCTTAGTGATCTTATTATAAGTGGCACCGCAATTCTTGCACATAAAGCGTGCCGATAAGCGCTTGATCAGGGTTTCTTCCTTAACTTCAAGCGAAATTGTGCTCGTTAGGGGTTTGCCCAGCCGCTTTGTGATACCTTCGAGGAGTTCAGCCTGAACTATTGTACGCGGAAAGCCATCCAAAATGTAGCCTTCCTTAATATCCGGCTCACTTAAGCGTTCCTCAACCAGTCTGGCAGTAACCTCGTCCGGTACCAAATCGCCCTTGTCAATATAATTCTTAGCCTCAAGACCAACTTTGGTCTTGTTAGCCATTGCTTCTCTAAACATATCCCCAGTTGAGATGTGAGTTAGATGGTATTTATCGACAATCTGCTCCGATACAGTGCCCTTGCCGGCACCCGGCAATCCTAAAATAAACAAGTTAATCATATATCCGTTCCTATCTGATGAATCCGACGTACTCTCTCTTCATTAGCAAACCGTTAACTTGGCGCGATAATTCCAAGACAACCCCGATAACGATCAATAGGCTAGTTCCGCCTAAACCAATCGAACTCGGCAAATTCCAAATATTAGTTGCAAGCTGCGGCAGTAAAGCCACTAGGCCCAAGAACACAGAACCAACAGTTGATAATCTAATCAATAGTTTAGAAACATAGTTCTGCGTGTCCTTGCCCGGCCATACGCTAGGGATATAGGCACCCTGTTTTTGCAGGTTCTTGGCCAGCTTCTCAGGATTAACCTGAACAAAAGCATAGAAGAACGTAAACAAAATAATCAGAACGGTGTAAATTATTACCCCCGGCGTGGTCTGCATGCTAAAAATCTCGGTCATTACCTTGTACCATTGCTGATCGCCCTGGCTTCGTTGAAAGGCCATTAAAATTGTTGCTGGTGTAATAATAAACGAACTGGCGAAAATTACGGGAATAACACCTGAAACATTAACTTTCAATGGTAAAAAGCTCTCAGAGCCACTGATAGTTGCTCGTCTTGTATATTGGATTGGAATACGGCGATCTGCCTGTTCAACCCACGTAACGATCTGCGTCACGATGAGTATTGCAATGATAATCGCGATGAAGAACAAAATACCTTGCCAACGATCACTCGCACTGTTGTTAATGACGCTTTCCTTATAAAGCTGCCACAATCCGCGCGGAAGTCGCGCAATAATACCGGCAAAAATAATTACCGAAACGCCGTTGCCGAGACCCTTGTCGGTGATCTCATCACCGAGCCAGGTCAACAGCATCGTTCCCGCCGTCATCACCATGGCGATTTCGGCGTAGGTCTGCGGCGTTTGCGTCTTAACCAAACCCATCTGCGTCAACGCATTGAAGCCGAGCGTGATGCCCAGGCTTTGAACAAATGCGACGACCAAAGAGAGCCACCGCGTGACTTGGTTAGTCTTACGACGTCCTACTTCACCTTGCTTTCCCCATTCCACTAACGTTGGAACAATGTCCATCTGCAATAGTTGAATAACAATCTGTGCAGTAATGTAGGGGGAAACACCCAGTGAAAAGATCGAATAAGTATCTAGTCCACCACCAGAAACGGTATCCAGCATCGGGACTAAGCCAGTTTGTGCGACTTGAGTAATCGCTTTTGCATTAACACCTGGAACCGTAATATTAGCCCCAATACGGTATAGCAAAAGAATAAAGAGCGTGAAATAAATCTTATTTCTAATTTCTTTATCCTTAAAGGCGTTCTTCAAGGTCGAAAACATTAGATCACCTCAACAGATCCACCGGCTGCTTCGACAGCTTTTTGAGCAGCGGCGGAAACTTTGTTAACCTTTACGTTTAACTTAACTTTTAACTCGCCTTTAGCAAGCAACTTGACGCCATCTAATTCTTTCTTAACCAAGCCCTTTTCCTTAAGATTGGCAACAGTAACTTCGCTGCCGTCTGCAAACTTGTTTAAGTCTTGCAAATTAACAATGGCGTAATCTTTACGGTTAACGTTCTTAAATCCACGCTTAGGCATCGTTCTGAACAATGGCATTTGGCCACCTTCAAATCCCAAACGGGTGTGGCCGCCTTGACGGGCTAATTGCCCCTTTTGTCCACGACCAGAAGTCTTTCCGTGACCGCTTGATGTACCACGACCAACACGTTTTCTCGTGTCGCGTGAGCCTTCAGCGGCATGTAATTCATGAAGCTTCATTAATTTGAGCACCTCCTCAATTAGTTATTGATCTCTTCAACAGAGATTAAGTGAGCAATTTTCAGCAATGCGCCGCGGCTAGCAGCGTTGTCTGGTAGAGTAGCTGAACTGTTGATCCTACCCAAGCCAAGAGCTTTAACAATTTTCTTTTGTTCAGGCAGACGGTGCGCAGCACTTCTAATTAAAGTAACTTTTAATTCAGTCATTTATCTAGTCTCCCTAATCTAAATTTGCGTGGCGCAGTTTTTCAATATCTTCGCTAGTTCTCAGCTTCTTCAAACCATCCATCGCAGCACGTACGACGTTGATTGGCGTGTTTGAACCAAGGGACTTGGAAGTAACATCCGCGATGCCAGCCATATCCATAACGATACGAACGGCACCACCGGCTGCAACACCGGAACCGGCTGGAGCAGGCTTAAACAGGATGCTGCCTGAGCCGTAGTGGCCAATTACTTCGTGCGGAATGGTTGAACCAACAATCGGAACGTTAATCATGTTCTTCTTGCCGGCTTCAACAGCCTTACGGATTGCTTCTGGAACTTCTTGAGCTTTACCAGTACCAAAGCCTACACGACCTTTTTTGTCGCCAACGATTACCAGAGCAGCAAATCTCATTCGTTGACCACCCTTGACAACCTTGGTGACGCGATTAATTGCTACTAACTGATCTTCGATGTCGTCTTTATTTCTGCGATTATTGCGAGAATCGTTGCGGTTTGCCATGTATTTAATCTCCTTTCCTAGAAATCTAATCCGTTTTCACGAGCGGCATCTGCCAAAGCTGAAATACGGCCGTGGTATAGGTAACCACTTCTATCAAACACAACGTTTGATATGTTCTTTGCCTTGGCTGCTTCGGCAATTGCCTTGCCTACAGCCTGGGCCTGTTCTACCTTAGTTGAATCCTTCGAAACAGAATCGTCTAAAGTTGAGGCACTTGCTAGCGTTACACCCGCTACGTCATCAATTAATTGAGCGTAGATGTTTTTATTCGAACGGAAAACACTTAAGCGTGGGCGCTCAGCAGTACCAGAAATCTTGCTACGAATACGTTTATGACGCTTTAAGCGCAATTTATTCTTATCTGGTTTTGAAATCACAATTTCACCTCAAAATTTATCTATTACTTACCTGTCTTACCTTCCTTACGACGTACGTATTCGTCAACATAACGAATACCCTTGCCCTTGTAAGGTTCTGGTGGACGTACAGCACGGATCTCAGCAGCAAACTGTCCAACATTTTGCTTTGAAATTCCTTCCACTTCAATGTCAGTGTTTGAAGTGGCATTTACGCTAACACCTTCCGGTGCCGTCATCTCAACCGGGTGCGAGTAGCCAACGTTCAAGGTCAGCTTATTGCCCTGCGTAGTTGCACGGTAACCAACACCGATCAACTTCAAAGTCTTCTTGTAGCCGTTAACCACGCCTTCAACCATTGAAGCCAAGTTTGCTCTTTCAGTTCCGTGAAGTGCTTTGTCGCTTTCACTTGAACGAGAAAAGTTAATCTTGCCATCTTCCTGCTTAAAGGTAATTTTCGGATCGAAGTATCTAGTTAATTCACCCTTTGGTCCCTTGACGGTGATGTCGTTGCCATTCTTGGTAACGGTGACACTGTCTGGGACGTCAATTGTTTTTAAACCTATACGGCTCATTGATTATGCTCCTTTCTGTCAGAATTACCAAACGTAAGCAACAACTTCGCCGCCAACGTTCTTCTGTCTTGCTTCCTTGTCGGTAATCACGCCGGCAGAAGTAGAAACGATGGCGATGCCCAAGCCGTTAAGTACCTTAGGCAGGTTTTCAGCACTAACGTAATTTCTCAAACCCGGTTTGGAAATACGCTTTAAGCCTGAAATAACACGTTCACCGTCTGGTCCATATTTCAAGAAAACCTTGATAATGCCTTGTTTATTGTCATCTGCAACTTCGTAATCACGGATGAAGCCTTCGCGTTTCAGAATTTCTGAAATAGATTTTTTAATGTTTGATGCAGGAATTTCAACTGAACTATGCTTTGCCATGTTGGCATTTCTAATTCTAGTCAAGTAATCTGCGATCGGATCTGTCATGACCATTTATGCTATCCTCCTAACCGTATTACCAACTGGCCTTTTTAAGACCGGGGATTTGACCCTTGTGAGCTAAATCCTTCAGACAAATACGGCATAAGCCAAATTTACGGTAAACGGAGTGTGGGCGACCACATCTCTCGCAACGAGTATATTCACGTGAAGAAAATTTAGCAGGACGATGATTTCTAATTTTTTGTGATGTTTTAGCCATTAATGTCCTCCATTATCTTGCTATTTTGCAAACGGCATGCCGAACTGGCTGAGCAGCGCATGGGCTTCCTCATCAGTGTTGGCAGTAGTAACGATAACAATATCTAATCCCCTGGTCCGGTTAACCTTGTCGAAATCGATTTCCGGGAAGATCAGCTGTTCTTTAATACCTAAAGTGTAGTTGCCCCGGCCATCAAACGAACGGCTTGAGACACCACGGAAGTCACGAACACGAGGAAGTGAAACATTGACTAACTTGTACAAGAAATCGTACATTCTATCTCCTCTAAGAGTTACCTTAGCACCGATAGACATGCCTTCACGCAAGCGGAAGTTGGCGATTGATTTCTTAGCCTTAGTGACTAACGGCTTTTGTCCCGAAATCAAAGTCAATTCTTCAACTGCTTCGTCCAAGTTCTTGGCGTTTGAAACAGCGTCACCAACACCCATGTTCAGAACAATCTTATCAATCTTTGGTACTTGCATTACTGACTTGTAGTCAAATTTTTCTTGCAGTGCAGGAACGATTTTTTCTTTGTATTCTTGAGCTAAATAATTTGCCATTTGTGTCCTCCCTTCTACTTCTTAGTTTCTTCTTTTTTGCTTTCAGACTTAGCAATCACCTTGACGTTTGATGCGTGGATTGAACCATTTGACTCAACCACGCCACCATTTGCGTTGGTTTGTGAAGGCTTTTCGTGTTTCTTAATCGTGTTAACGCCCTTGACAACCACACGGTTTTTCTTGGTGTCAACGGAAAGAACGATACCTTCTTTGCCCTTGTCTTTTCCGGCAATTACTTTTACTTTGTCACCAGTTTTAACAAACATCAGTGCACCTCACTTATTATAAGACTTCAGGAGCAAGAGAGACGATCTTCATAAAGTCGTGCTCACGCAACTCACGCGCAACAGGCCCAAAGATACGGGTACCCCGGGGGCTCTTGTCTGCATTAATAACTACGCCAGCATTCTCATCAAACCTAATGTATGAGCCATCTTCACGACGCGCGCCTGATTTTGTTCTAACGATGACCGCCTTGACAACGTCACCTTTTTTGACAACGCCACCTGGTGTTGCTTGTTTAACGGTTGCAACCACGATGTCACCAATGTTACCGGTCTTACGCTTTGAACCACCCAAGACCCTAATAACCAAAAGTTCTCTGGCACCTGAGTTATCAGCAACCTTCAAACGGGATTCATTTTGAATCACTATATAATCCTCCCCTCACTAAATCCGCAAGTTAAACAGATTTCTTAACAATTTCAACTAAACGAAAGCGCTTTGTACGAGATAATGGACGAGTTTCCATGATACGAACAGTATCGCCAACTTTAGCTTCATTATTTTCGTCTTGTGCGTAGTATTTCTTGGAATATTTAATCCGCTTCTTGTATACAGGGTGATTCTTGTAAGTGTCGACAACAACTGTAATCGTCTTATCGTTCTTATCAGAAATTACTCGACCTTGATATACGTGACGATGATTTCTTTCGATTGATTCGCTCAAGTTAATAACTCCCTTCCACTAATCGTTCTTCAATGCTTTTTCGCTCAGAATTGTCTTAATCCTAGCGATATTCTTGCGGACCTTGCCGAGGCGAGCGGTATTTTCTAATTGACCCGTTGCTTGTTGGAAGCGCAAATTAAAGAGTTCTTCTTTGTATTGCTTTTCCTTGTCTAACATTTGATCAGTGGTTAGTGCTCTGATTTCCTTAGCCTTCATTAGAATTGCCACCTACTTCCGAACTTTTCATCACGAACTTGCATTTGATTGGCAGCTTGGTTGAGGCAAGACGGAGAGCTTCGCGCGCAACTTCTTCGCTAACGCCGCCAATTTCAAACATAATTTTTTCCCGCTTGACTACGGCTACCCAGCCTGCTGGTGCACCTTTACCGGAACCCATCCGGACACCAACACCCTTAGCAGTGTATGACTTTTGCGGGAAAATTCTAATCCAAACTTTACCGCCACGCTTCATGTAACGTGTCATCGCAACACGGGCAGCCTCGATTTGTTGAGAGGTAATCCAGTGCGACTCAAGCGCTTGGAGGCCGTATTCGCCAAAGGCAATGGTTTTGCCGCCCTTAGCGGCGCCACGCATCTTGCCACGGAACTCACGACGGTGTTTTACTCGTTTTGGTACTAGAGGCATTATTTGTTTCCTCCCTTCACGTTTTCGGGCTTCTTACTTCTTGAAGGTAAGATTTCACCCCGGTTGATCCATACTTGAACGCCAATTTCGCCATAAGTGGTGTAGGCATTTACCCAAGCATAGTCAATATCCGCTCTTAAAGTTTGCAGTGGAACCCGGCCCTCTGTGTGCCATTCTCTTCTTGCCATGTCGGCACCGTTCAAACGACCAGAAGTCTGCACTCTGATGCCCTTGGCACCGGCGCGCATTGTTCTTTGCGTAGCCTGACGGGTAGCACGCCTAAACGCAATACGCGCTTCAAGCTGGCTGGCGATACTCTCAGCAACTAACTGAGCATCGAGGTCTGGTTTCTTGATTTCAACAATGTTAACGTGAACCTGCTTGTTAGTCAAAGCATTCAGGTCTTTTCTCAATGCTTCAACTTCAGCTCCGCCCTTACCAATTACCATACCTGGTTTTGAGGTATTGATTGATACGTTGATTCGGTTGGCTGCACGTTCAATTTCAACAGTAGAAACAGAGGCGTCCTTTAATCTCTTCGAGATGAATTTTCTAATCTTCAGGTCCTCAGTTAAGGTTTCTTTGTATCCTCTGTCAGCATACCATTTTGATTCCCAGTCACGAATTACGCCGAGACGAAAACCATTTGGGTTAATCTTCTGACCCATTAATATACCTCCCTTAATCGTTCTTTTCTGAAACTACTACAACTACATGACTAGTTCTCTTGTTAATCGGAGAAGCCATACCTTTGGCACGTGGTCTGAATCTCTTTAAGGTTGCACCCTCATTGACATATGCTTCAGATACGTACAGGTTAGCACTTTCAAGATCATAGTTGTGTTCTGCGTTTGCAATTGCTGAGCGCAAAACCTTTTCAACGATTGGGGAAGCAGCTCTAGGCGTGAATTGCAAGATTGCCAATGCTTCAGCAACGTCCTTGCCGCGAATCAAATCAACGACTAGGCGCGCTTTTCTTGCAGCGATCCGGACAGTTCTTGCTTCAGCCCTAGCTGAACTAATTTGTTCTGCCATTTAGTGTTTCTCCTTCCTCTATTTTGCAGTAGCCTTGTCACTAGATGTCTTGTGTCCACGGAAAGTTCTCGTTGGAACAAATTCACCTAGCTTATGGCCAACCATGTCTTCAGTCACATAAACCGGGACATGCTTTCTACCATCGTAAACAGCTATAGTCAATCCAACGAAGGAAGGGAAAATAGTTGAACGACGCGACCAAGTCTTAATAACCTGTTTTTTGTCTGTGTCCGCTTGAGCATCAACTTTCTTTAACAATGATGCATCGGCAAAAGGCCCTTTTTTTATACTACGGCTCATTAATTAACCCTCCTTCTATTACCTGCTGCCCTTACGGTGACGAATAATTAAGCGCTCGCTGGCTCTCTTCTTGTTTCTGGTCTTAACACCACGGGCCTTCTTGCCCCAAGGAGTCATCGGTTGTGGACGGCCAACTGGGGCCTTGCCTTCACCACCACCATGCGGGTGATCGTTAGGGTTCATTACGGAACCACGAGATTGCGGACGTCTGCCCAACCAGCGGCTACGACCAGCCTTGCCCAGTTGAATCAGTGAGTGCTGCTCGTTGCCAACAACGCCGATAGTTGCGCGGCAAACGGACAAAATCTTGCGTACTTCGCCACTCTGCAGTCTAACCAGCGTGTATTTGCCATCGTTGCCCAAAACTTGTGCGCTGGTTCCGGCACTTCTCACGAGTTGTCCACCCTTGCCTGGTCTTAATTCAATGTTGTGAATTGAGGTACCAGTAGGAATGTCCTTTAATTGCAGGGCGTTGCCCGGCTTGATGTCGGCGTTTGAACCTGATTCGACAATATCGCCCACCTTTAGTCCCTTTGGAGCTAAAATGTAGGCCTTGATACCATCTGTGTAGTGCAGAAGCGCGATGTTAGCAGTTCTGTTAGGATCATATTCGATAGCCTTAACAACTGCCTTTGCATTGTCCTTGTTGCGCTTAAAATCGATAATACGGTATTTTTGCTTGTGACCACCGCCACGGTGTCTGCTAGTAATATGACCATATGAGTTGCGACCTGCAGTGTGTGATTGCGCTTCAAGCAAGGTGCGTTCTGGCTTGCTCTTGGTAATCTCAGCAAAGTCGGAAGAAGTCATATTACGGCGACCGTTTGTGGTTGGCTTATATACTTTAATAGCCAATTGACTGACCTCCTATTACTTACTTTCTTCTGTGTTTTCGTCTTTGAAAATCTTGATGTCGTTTGAATCGTTAGTCAAGGTAACAATCGCCTTGCGGCTGCGAGCAGTCTTGCCGCTGTAACGGCCAACCCGCTTGTCCTTGCCCCGAACATTCATAATGTTAACTTTCTTAACCTTAACATCGAAGATCTCTTCAACAGCATCACGAACCTGAGTCTTAGTTGCAGTTAAAAGCACGTTGAAAGTGTACTTCTTATCATCCATTAAGTTCGTTGACTTTTCAGTAATGACAGGTCTTAAAATGATATCGTGTGCACTCATTTCTCAGAAGCCCCCTCAACATTCTTTTCAATCTTCTCAATGGCGTCTTTAGTCAAGATTAACTTGTCAAAATTGACAACATCTTCAACGTTTACGCCGTTGATCGTAACAACCTTAACGTTCGGCAAGTTCTTTGCTGATAGCTGGACGTTTCTGTCCTCTGAGACAACCAGCACCTTGCCTTCAACCTTTAAGCCGTCCAGTATTGACTTGAATTCCTTAGTCTTAGGAGCAGCCATTGTCAACTGGTCTAAAACGATTAAATCTTGATCAAGCAATTTTTGTGAAAGAACCGACTTGATAGCCAAACGACGTTGCTTTCTTGGCATTGAATATGCGTATGAACGTGGAGTTGGTCCGAAGACTACACCACCGCCGCGCCATTGTGGTGACCTGATGGAACCTTGACGAGCACGTCCAGTACCCTTTTGCTTCCAAGGCTTCTTGCCACCGCCGCGAACAGCAGATCTGTTTTTAACCTTCGAGGTACCCTGACGCCTGCCGGCCCTTTGTCTGATGATAGCATCAAAAACGACGCTTTCGTTCGGTTCAATTGCGAACACTTCATCTTTTAAAGTGACTTCACCAGCATCTTTGCCCTTTTGATCGATAACTTTTATATTAGCCATTCTAGTCCTCCTTCCTAATCGTTACTCTTAACAGCAGATCTAACGGTAATCAATGAGTTCTTAGCACCTGGAACATTGCCCTTAATTAAAAGCACGTTCTTGTCTGCTACAACTTTCTCAATTACCAAGTTTTCAATGGTAACCTTCTTAGTACCCATGTGCCCTGGCAAACGCTTGCCCTTTGGCACACGGTTGATGATGGAACCCATTGAACCAGGAATTCTGTGGTATCTTGAACCGTGAGTTTCTGGTCCACGTGATTGGCCCCAACGCTTAATGTTACCCTGGTATCCATGACCTCTTGTAATTCCGGTAACGTCAACAACGTCGCCTTCCTTAAATGTGTCCACAGTAATTTCTGAGCCGACTTCGTAGTCCTTAAGCTCAACTCCGCGGATTTCACGTATGAAGCGCTTAGGCGAAGTCTTTGCTTTTGCAGCATGACCTTTTTCTGGTTTGTTGCTCAAAACTTCACGCTTGTCCTGGTAGCCTACTTGAATTGCCTCGTAGCCGTCTGATTCAACAGTCTTAACTTGCATAACAACGTTAGGAGCTGCTTCAACAACAGTTACAGGAACAAGGATACCATCTTTGGTGAAGATTTGAGTCATACCGACTTTTCTTCCTAAGATTCCTTTGGTCATGATCACACCTCTTTCTTTTTTTAAAATTATAACTTGATTTCGATGTCAACGCCGCTTGGTAGATCAAGCTTCATTAGGGAATCAACAGTCTTAGGTGTTGGGTTCAAAATATCGATCAGACGTTTGTGCGTCCGCATTTCAAACTGTTCACGCGAGTCCTTGTTCTTATGCGGTGAACGCAGAACCGTGAATAAAACCCTCTCTGTTGGCAATGGAACTGGTCCTGAAATTTCGGCACCAGTTCTCTGCGCAGTAGCTACAATTTTAGCAGCTGATTCATCGAGAATACCATGTTCGTAAGACTTAAGTCTGATACGAATTGATTGACTTGCCATTAAATTACCTCCTCAACGTCTTCTTTAAAAGATGACTGGCTTCCGCAAAAATTCCCGGCGCCACCACTGTGGCAATGCATCCTGGTGTGCCGCAACCTTTTGCATCAACGCTTTACAACAAACATGTGCATGAGAGCAGAGTACGCCCTAAAAGCACAAAGACTATTGTACCGATTCTAAGCCGAAATATCAAGGGTTTAGCGGGATTTTCTTTGCTTTTTTGCAAAAGTTGATCGTCCTTTCCCCCTTTTTTCGCCAAGCAAAAAAATGCAGCTTTATTCAACTGACTCTTTTGGCCTATTCCGATTTCGCTGCCCGCTTGGGTCAGGCACAACAGGCTCAGCTAACTCTTGGCCCATATCGGATTGCGGAGCACAAGATATTAATGTGATAGTTGTATTGGTACACGTTGACTTGGGACACGTTTATTTTTGTCCGCAAAAAAGAGACGCTGGCTCTACCAACGTCTCGATTTTAACTTTAAGTTTTATCTGCTAATAAGTTTATTCAGCGTGACCGCCGCGACTCTTAATAATTTCTTCTTGGATTGACTTAGGGGTAACCGCATAATGGTCAAATACCATTGTAAAGGTTCCGCGTCCCTGGGTCGATGACCGCAAAGTAGTTGCGTAACCGAACATTTCGGCAAGTGGCACCATTGAGTTCAAAACTTTGGCACCGGCACGGTCTTGCATGTTGTCCATTGTACCACGACGGGCAGTGATTGACCCCATAACATCACCGAGATATTCTTCTGGCGTAATTACTTGTACCTTCATAATCGGCTCTAAGATTACGGCACCGGCTTTGGGAGCAGCATTTCTCAGTGCTAAGGAAGCAGCAACCTTGAAGGCAGCTTCAGAGGAGTCGACTTCGTGGTAGCTACCATCGTAAAGCTTAGCCTTGACATCAATCAACGGGTAGCCGGCAAGAATGCCGTTCTTCATTGACTCCTGCAGACCAGCATCAACGGATGGGATAAATTCACGCGGAACAACCCCACCGACAATGGCATCTTCAAATTCGTAGCCCTTACCGCGCTCGTTTGGCGTAAATTCAATCCAAACATCACCGTATTGACCCTTACCACCGGATTGACGAACGAACTTACCCTGTGCCTTAGTTGGCTTAGTGAAGGTTTCACGGTAGGCAACCTGCGGATTACCAATCTTGGCCTCAACGTGGAACTCGCGTTTCATACGTTCAACCATGATTTGCAAGTGCAGTTCACCCATTCCGGAAATCAGCGTCTGGCCAGTTTCAGCATTGGTTTCAGCCCTGAAAGTTGGGTCTTCTTCAGTCAATTTTTGCAGGGCAACGTCAAGCTTGTCCCGGTCAGCCTTTGATTCTGGCTCGATGGAAACTTGAATAACTGGATCTGGAACTTCCAAACTTTCCAAAATAAGCGGGTGGTCTGGATCGGTCAGCGAGTCACCGGTAGTGGTGTTCTTCAGGCCGATTGCACCAGCGATATCGCCTGAGAATACTTCAGGAATCTCGTTTCTGGAGTTGGCGTGCATCTGGAGCAGACGTCCAACACGTTCACGACTATTCTTAGAAGCGTTCAGCACGTATGAACCAGATTCAAGTGAACCAGTGTAAACCCGGATGTAAGTCAAACGTCCAACGAACGGGTCAGTAGCAATCTTGAATGCAAGTGCGGCAAATGGCTTGTCGTCACCAGCCATTAATTCGCTCTCCTCACCGGTCTTAGGGTCGTGAGCAATATAAGGCTTAACGTCTACTGGTGATGGCAGGTAGTCAACAACACCGTCCAGCATCATCTGCACGCCCTTGTTCTTGAATGCTGAACCAGCGAAAACAGGGAAAATCTTTAATTCCAAAGTAGCCTTACGGATGGCTGCCTTCAACTCGTCGATGGAAATTTCCTCACCATTAAGGTACTTTTCCATGATGTCGTCGTCGACGTCGGCAACCTGCTCGATTAACTCGCTGCGGCGCTTTTCGGCTTCGTCCTTGTACTCGTCAGGAACCGGAATAGTGTCCCAGTTGGAACCAAGCTTGTCCTCGTCGTAAACGTCGGCGTTCATGTTGATCAGGTCGATAACGCCTTCGAAGGTCTCGGCTGAACCGATTGGCATCTGCACGGCTAATGCATTGGCGTTTAAACGTTCGTGCAGCGACTTGACGGAATTGTCGAAGTCAGCACCGATTTTGTCCATCTTGTTAACAAAAACAATTCGAGGAACACCGTAAGTTTCAGCCTGGCGCCAAACATTTTCAGTCTGGGGCTCAACACCGGCCTGAGCGTCAAGAACAGTTACCGCACCGTCGAGCACACGCAGGGAACGCTCAACTTCGATGGTGAAGTCAACGTGTCCTGGGGTGTCGATGATGTTGATCCGGTAGTCATGCCACTGCGCAGTCGTTGCGGCTGACGTAATGGTGATACCACGTTCTTTTTCTTCGTCCATCCAGTCCATCTGTGAGTCACCCTCGTGGGTCTCACCGATCTTGTGGATTTTACCAGTATAGTAAAGAATACGCTCTGTAGTGGTAGTCTTACCCGCATCAATGTGGGCCATGATACCAATATTACGTGTTTTTTCTAATGGAAATTCACGCTTATTAGCCATAAATTTTTCTCTCCTTAATAATTAGAAACGATAGTGGGCAAACGCACGGTTTGCTTCAGCCATTCTGTGTACGTCTTCGCGCTTCTTAACCGCTGAACCGGTGTTGTTGGAAGCGTCGATGATTTCATTGGCCAGGCGCTCATCCATCGTGTGTTCGTTACGCAGGCGAGCGTAAGAAACGAGCCATCTCAAGCCCAAAGTCGTTCTTCTCTCGGGACGAACTTCAACGGGGATCTGGTAGTTGGAACCACCGATACGGCGTGCTCTAACTTCCAAAACGGGCATAATGTTGTTCATTGCTTCCTCAAAAACATCAAGTGGCTCCTTGCCGGTCTTGTCTTTAACAATGTTGAAAGCATCATAAAGGATTGAAGACGCCTTAGCTCTCTTACCATCAAGCATCAAGTGGTTGATCAACTTAGTAACGAGCTTTGAGTTGTACACTGGATCCGCTAAAATATCTCTTTTAGTAACATGTCCTTTTCTAGGCATTATTTAACTCCTCCTTAATCTTTCTTGGCACCGTACTTAGAACGGCCTTGCTTTCTGCCGTCAACGCCGGCAGTATCGAGGGCACCACGAATGATGTGGTAACGAACACCAGGAAGGTCCTTAACACGGCCACCACGGATCAAAACAACCGAGTGCTCCTGCAAGTTGTGACCTTCACCGGGAATATAAGCGGTAACTTCGATCAGATTAGAAAGACGCACACGCGCGTACTTACGCAGCGCTGAGTTTGGCTTCTTTGGCGTCATAGTGCCGACACGAGTGGCAACTCCACGCATTTGGGGTGCTGGATTGTTTACCAGTTCCTTTTTCATACTGTTGTAGCCGTAGCTCAAAGCTGGCGATTTTGATTTAGTCGTCTTGGTGTGACGGCCTTTTCTTACCAATTGGTTAATGGTTGGCATTAATTTTTCCTCCTAAAATCGATTATTCTGTTCACACACCCAGGAGTTTCTTTTTTACCCCTGATGTATACTTCAAAATGCACAATGACTATTGTACGCGTTTTTAGGCAAAAAGCAATCCTTAATTAAATAAAAAAGATGAAAAACTCCTTTTCTGGCGTAGTTACTGGTGAGGTGAACGAAATGACGCAACTCTATTGTCTGACCAACTTTTTTATTGGTGCCTGCCTTGCATCCCACGCAGCTGTGATTGCCGCACGCATCGACCGGGAAGACTTTATCTTCTCGCGCTCGCACTGCCAAGCGTGCAGAACGGAACTCAGCCTGCTGGATGAACTGCCCATCGTTTCTTACTTCTGGCTGCACGGCAGGTGTCGCTACTGCCACGCACCCATTCCGGCCACGCTGCCGGTCATTGAAACTGTTGGCGGATTTGCGTACGCCCGCGTCGACTTCAGCGGCCGTGACGGAATTGCGCTGGCAATTCTGCTCTTCAGCCTGCTCATAACCGCTATCTCCGACCATGAACACAGGGAATTTCACGTTAGCATGCTGCTGCCGGCCGCTGGGCTTGCGCTCTCCCGCAGCAGCAAGATCTTACGCTACCAGCTGCTGGACCTGTTCGAATTGCTGCCTGTTGTGGTTATCCTCGTTTGCTACGTTTGCCGCGGCAAGATGGGGACTGGCGATTTGATTATCTATTTGATTTTGGCTATTTACTTCAGCCCCGCGTTTGCCAACCGTATTTTTCTCTTGGCCGCGCTTTTTTTGCTGGTTCACTTCCTGCTGGAACGGAAAAACCGGCGGGCGCAGGATGAGATTGCCTTCGTTCCGTACATTTTTTTGGGACTAACCGTCCTGCTGCTAGCGTAAGAAACAAAAGAAGCGTTCCTGCTCTTTACAAGCAGAAACGCTTCTTAAATTATATTAGGCCTGAGGTTCCTTCGTCTCGTCAGCCTCTTTCATCTTCTTTTCAATGTCAGCGATTGAATAGACGGACTTCGGCTTCTTAACGTCGGATTCGGGTTCCATGTTCCGGTAAACCGGAAGACCGGTACCGGCAGGAATAATCTTGCCGATGATAACATTTTCCTTTAATCCCAGCAGCGGGTCGTTCTTGCCCCGAATAGAGGCGTCGGTCAGAACCCGGGTCGTCTCCTGGAAGGAAGCGGCGGACAAGAAACTGTTCGTCTCAAGGGCAGCCTTGGTGATACCCAGAATTACGCTCTGCGCAGTCGCTGGAATGCCACCCGAAATGATCACAGACTTGTTGCGCTCCTTGAACTGGTCGATATCCATCACCTCGCCCGGAAGGAGGGTGGTCTCGCCCGGATCAAGGATACGGACCTTTTGCAGCATCTGTCTGGTCAAAACCTCGACGTGCTTGTCGGAAATATCCACACCTTGCATCCGGTAAGCCTTCTGGACTTCAACCAGGATGTACTCTTCGGTCGTCAGCGTGTCGGTAACCTGGATCAATTCCTTCGGGTCGACCGAACCAAGCGTCAGCTTGTCGCCGCGGCGCACTTCGTCACCCTCGGCAACCGCCACTGAGGCGGTGTAAGGTATGCTGTAGCTCCGAGTATCGATCCTGCCCTTAACGGTAATTTCACGCGTGTGTTCCGCCGGATTCTCCTGGATTGAATCAATGGTCCCATCGACCTCGGAGATGATTGCACGACCCTTAGGGTTACGTGCCTCAAACAATTCCTGCACACGCGGCAGACCTTGAGTAATATCTTCAGCACCGGCAACACCACCGTTGTGGAAGGTACGTAGCGTAAGCTGGGTACCCGGTTCACCGATTGACTGGGCAGCAACAGTGCCGACTGCTTCACCAACCTCAACCTCTTCACCGGTTGCCAGGTTCATGCCGTAGCACTTGCGGCAGATGCCGTGGGAGGTGTCACAAGTCAGAATCGAACGAATCTTGACGTTCTTGACGCCGGCATCACAGATTTCGTGCGTCAATTTTTCATCCATTAATTCGTTGGGACCAACAATTGCCTTGCCCGTCTGCGGGTTCTTAACCGTTTCTGCGGTAAAGCGACCCAACAGCCGGTCATAAAGCGGCTCGATCAGTTCATCGCCTTCCATAATGGCGTGAACGTTGATGCCCCGGTCAGTACCACAGTCATCATCACGAATGATGACGTCTTGCGCAACGTCGACCAGCCGCCGGGTCAGATAACCGGATTGTGCGGTCTTCAGGGCCGTATCGGTCATGCCTTTCCGGGCTCCGTGGGTAGACATGAACAGTTCCAGAACAGACAGCCCTTCCTTGAAGTTGGAGGTAACCGGAATTTCGAACAGCCCACCGTTTGGCGTAGCCATCAGGCCCCGCATCCCGGCCAGCTGGGTAAAGTTGGAGATGTTACCCCGGGCACCGGAATCGGCCATGATGGTAATTGGGTTCCGTGGATCGTAAATCTGTGCGATTTCATCCTGAACCTGGTCCTTGCATTCGTTCCAGATGCTGATAACCCGGTCATGCCGCTCTTGTTCGGTAATCAGACCACGTCTGAACTGCTTGGAAACAACGTCGACTTGCTTGTGGGCCTTGGCCACCTTTTCGTCCTTGTCATCAATCTCAGGAACATCGGTCATGCCGATGGTGATGCCCGAAGTAGTGGAACTGGTGTAACCCAGCGTCTTCAGATCATCGAGGTATTCTGACGTCCTCTGTACCCTGTAGTACTTGTAGATTGTGGCAATGGAATCAGACAAAAATGACTTCTTAAACGGCGTGGAAATAAGTTCGCCCGCAACCGTGTCGATCTTCTCGTGAATATTCTCGCCCGGCTCCAAGAAGTACTTGGAATCAAGCGGATTGTTCAGGTTTTCTGCGGTCGGCTCGTTAACGTAGAAGTAGTCTTGCGGGAAAATCTGGTTGAAGATTACCCGCCCGTAAGTCGTAATGAAGATGCTGTGCTCATAGCCCTTCGGCCACGCCTTTTCTGGCATCGAATCAGCGGAAATACCAATAATCGTGTGGTAGTGGATGTCGCCGTTGTTGTAAGCAACCGTTGCTTCAGCAGGAGAATTAAAAATCATTCCCTCGCCTTCACGGCCCTTTTCGGCTTGGGTTAACCAGTAGTTGCCTAAAACAATATCCTGTGAAGGCGTCACGATTGGCTTACCGTCTTTAGGTGCCAGGATGTGGTGGGCCGCAAGCATCAGCAAACGTGACTCGGCAACCGCCTCGTCTGACAGCGGAACGTGAATGGCCATCTGGTCGCCGTCAAAGTCGGCGTTGTAGGCTTCACACGCCAGCGGGTGCAAACGGATAGACTTGCCCGGAACCAAGACCGGTTCGAAGGCCTGGATACTCAAACGGTGCAAAGTAGGTGCCCGGTTCAAGAGAACCGTTCTTTCCTTAATGACGCTTTCCAGTACGTCCCAGACGTCGTCATCCTCGCGGTCAATCTTGCGCTTGGCACTCTTGATGTTTGAAGCAAGCTTGCGCTTAACCAGTTCGTGCATAACGAACGGCTTGAACAGTTCAAGTGCCATCGGACGCGGAACGCCACACTGGTAAAACTTGAGCTTAGGCGAAACGTCGATGACAGAACGACCGGAGTAATCGACACGCTTGCCCAGCAGGTTTTGACGGAAACGTCCCTGCTTACCCTTCAGCATGTGTGAAAGTGACTTCAGCGGACGGTTACCCGGCCCGACAACTGAACGACCCCGGCGACCGTTGTCAATCAGCGCATCGACTGCTTCCTGCAGCATCCGCTTCTCGTTCTGCACGATAATGTTGGGCGCATTGAGGTCAAGCAGACGCTTCAGCCGGTTGTTGCGGTTGATAACCCGGCGGTAAAGGTCGTTGAGGTCGGAAGTCGCAAAGCGTCCACCTTCCAGCTGGACCATTGGACGCAAGTCCGGCGGGATGACCGGTACCGCGTCAATGACCATCCATTCGGGCTTGTTGCCTGAATTATTGAAGGCATCCAGGATGTCCAGACGTCTGATTGCACGTGTCCGCTTCTGGCCGGTAGCCGTCTCCAGCTCCTTGCGTAGCTCGGTTACTTCCTTAGCCAGGTCCACCTTGCGCAACAGGTCCCGAATCGCTTCGGCCCCCATCTTGGCGGTAAAGCGGTTGCCGTACTTGGCTTTTTGCTCACGGTATTCAACTTCAGTCAGGAGCTGCTTGAATTCAAGGTCGGTATCACCCGGGTCAATCACAATGTACGCGGCAAAGTAAATGACCTCTTCAAGCAGTCTGGGCGACATGTCGAGTATCAATCCCATCCGGGACGGGATGCCCTTGAAATACCAGATGTGAGTTACCGGTGCGGCCAGTTCAATGTGACCCATCCGTTCTCTTCTAACCTTGGAGGAAGTAACCTCGACCCCACAGCGATCACAAACGATGCCGCGGTACCTTACGCCCTTGTACTTGCCACATGCACAGGACCAGTCCTTGGTCGGCCCAAAGATCCGCTCATCAAACAACCCGTCTTTTTCGGGCTTAAGCGTCCGGTAGTTAATCGTCTCTGGCTTCTTAACTTCGCCGTAGGACCAACTTCTAATCTTGTTCGGTGATGCAAGACCAATCTGCATGCTTTCAAATTTATTTACGTCGATCAAAAGTTTAACCTCCTAATTATTTAGAAATCTTGTTGTCATCATCGGACTCATCTACAGGAGTTTCGGCTTCTGCCGGTTCTTCTGCCTCGCCATCTTCTGATTTTGCGGTTTCTTCGGCCAACTTCTTCTTTTGCTGCTCTTCAGCCATCTTCGACAGCGTGTCAATGTTCAGGTGTTCGTTAGAGTCATCGTCCATGTCGCGCAGCTCGATTTCCTTGTGATCCATGTCAAGAACACGAATATCCAGTCCGAGGGACTGGAGTTCCTTGACCAGAACCCGGAAGGATTCGGGAACACCAGGCATTGGAATTCTTTCACCTTTGACAATTGCTTCATAGGCCTTCACACGACCAACGACGTCATCGGACTTGTAGGTCAAGATTTCTTGAAGCGTGTAGGCGGCACCGTAAGCTTCCAGTGCCCAAACCTCCATTTCACCAAACCGTTGGCCACCAAATTGCGCCTTGCCGCCAAGAGGCTGCTGCGTAACAAGTGAGTAAGGCCCAATTGAGCGGGCGTGAATCTTGTCGTCAACCATGTGCGTTAGCTTCAGGTAATGCATGATGCCAACGGAAACACGGTTATGGAATGGTTCACCGGTCCGGCCATCGTACAAAACGGTCTTGCCGTCCTTATCAATGCCAGCCTTGTGGACCGTGTCCCAAACGTCGTCTTCGCTTGCACCGTCAAATACTGGCGTTGCAACGTGAATACCAAGGCTATTGGCAGCACGCCCCAGGTGCAATTCCAAAAGCTGTCCGATGTTCATACGTGAGGGAACACCCATCGGGTTCAAACAAATATCAACCGGCGTACCATCTGGCAGGTACGGCATGTCCTCTTCCGGAACAACGGCCGCAACCGTACCCTTGTTACCGTGACGTCCGGACATCTTGTCGCCGACCTGAATCTTACGCTTCTGTGCAATATAGACGCGGACCAATGTGTTCACGCCAGGCGCCAGTTCATCGCCGTTTTCACGGGTGTAGACCTTGACGTCGCGCACGATCCCGCCGCCGCCGTGAGGCACGCGCAAAGACGTATCGCGGACTTCACGGGCTTTTTCGCCAAAGATGGCGTGCAGTAGACGCTCCTCGGCCGAAAGCTCAGTTACCCCTTTAGGCGTAACCTTGCCCACCAGAATGTCGCCGTCGTGCACTTCGGCACCGATGCGGACGACGCCGTGCTTGTCGAGGTCCTTGAGTGCGTCCTCACCAACGTTAGGGAGTTCGCTCGTAATTTCCTCGGGGCCAAGCTTCGTGTCGCGGGCCTCGGACTCGTAGTCTTCAATACTGATCGAAGTGTACACGTCGTCTTTAACCAGGCGCTCCGACAGCATGATGGCATCCTCATAGTTGTACATGTTCCAGGTCATGAAGGCGATAACCGGGTTTTGCCCGAGAGCAAGCTCTCCGTGGTCCATCGTTGGACCGTTACCGATAACTTCGCCCTCTTCAACCTTGTCGCCGAGCTTAACGTTCGGTGTTTGGTTGTAAGACTTGGAGTTATTAGACCGGCGGTACTTTTCAAGCGTGTACTTGTCCAACGTGCTGTCTTCACGTCTAACCCTGATTGAATTAGCATCGACGTATTCAACCGTACCGGCTGCCTTAGCTAAAACCGCGGCACCGGAATCGTGCGCTGCCCGGTATTCCATACCGGTACCAACGAGCGCACTGTGCGGATTGATTAGCGGCGCAGCCTGACGCTGCTGGTTGGCACCCATCAGCGCACGGTTGGAGTCATCGTTTTCCAAAAACGGGATACATGCCGAAGCGACCGAAACCACTTGCTTGGGGATAACGTCCATATAGTCAATCTTGTCCGGACTGACCTCAACGTTGTCTTCCTTGTGCCGCGCCAAAATCAAGTCATCCTTAAAGGAACCATCGGGATTCAAACGCGTGTTTGCACCGGCAATAATATAGTTATCCTCAACATCAGCGGTAAGGTAGTCAATCCTGTCGGTTACCTTGTGCGTCTTCCACGAAACGCGGCGGTACGGCGTTTCAATGAAGCCATACTTGTTAATTACCGCATACGTAGCCAACGAGTTAATCAAGCCAATGTTAGGGCCTTCCGGCGTTTCAATCGGACACAGACGACCATACTGGGTATAGTGTACGTCACGGACCTCATAGCCGGCACGGTCACGGGTCAAACCACCAGGTCCCAAGGCAGACATCCGGCGCTTGTGCGTCAATTCGCCCAGGGGGTTATGCTGGTCCATAAACTGTGACAGTTGTGAGGAACCGAAGAATTCCTTGATGCTGGCAACAATCGGCCGGATGTTGATCAATTGCTGGGGGGTCACCGTTGACGGATCCTGAATTGACATTCTTTCCCGAACAACCCGCTCCATTCTGGCCAGTCCAATTCTAAACTGGTTCTGCAGCAGTTCACCAACACGACGGATACGGCGGTTGCCTAGGTGGTCAATGTCATCGGTGTTGCCAATTTCATCCTGCAGCAGCAGGAAGTAATTGATTGACGCCAGAACATCGGCCGGCGTCAAATACTTGACGCTCTTGTCAATGTGACCGTTAGAAATAAGCTTAACCACACGTTCTGGGTTAACCTTAGAGTATACCTTGATTTCCTGAACGTTGATGGGATCCGGCAACACGCCTTCCTTTGAAGGCTCGTAGGTAACCATCTTAAAGTCATCCCGGTCAAGGTAGTCCTCAAGTGTTTCCATTAATTCATGGGTAACAACCGTGCCCTTCTTGGCAATAATTTCACCGGTGTCGGGGTCGGCCAGGGTTTCGGCCAGGGTCTGACCATACAGGCGGTTCTTAAGGGATAATTTCTTGTTAACCTTGTAACGGCCTACCGGCGCTAGGTCATAGCGGCGGGGATCAAAAAAGCGTGCGTATAGAAGCGAACGTGATGAATCAGTCGTCTTCGGTTCGCCCGGGCGCAGCCGCTCGTAGACATCCTTCAACGCCTCGGCAACGCGCGAATCGGCTGGATTCTTGTGCACATCCTTTTCCAGCGTGAACTGCAGGGTGTCACTCTGACCGAACATATCGAGGATTTCATCGTCTGAACCGATTCCAAGTGCCCGAATAAAAACAGTCAGCGGCAATTTACGGGTACGGTCAACCCGGACGTACGACACATTCTTGGCGTCGGTCTCGTATTCTAGCCATGCACCCCGGTTAGGAATGACGGTCGTGCCAAAAATCTGCCGGCCGTTCTTGTCATAGTCTCCAGAATAATAGACGCTCGGCGATCTAACTAACTGAGAAACAATTACTCTTTCGGCACCGTTGATAATGAATGAACCTGATTCGGTCATTAGCGGCAGGTCACCGAAGAAAACTTCCTGCGTCTTGATTTCACCGGTCTTTTGGTTGGTTAATTTCAGGGTGACGTTCATCGGTGCGGCATAGGTCGCATCGTGGTCCCGTGCTTCATCTACAGTATACTTGGGCTTCTGCAGCTTATAGCCTAAGTATTCTAAGGAAAGCTTGCCCGAAAAGTCACTAATTGGCATAATATCGTCAAAGACGTCTTTAATACCTTCATCCAAAAACCATTGATATGATTCGGTCTGGACATCGGTCAGGTTAGGCAGCTTCAGCACTTCTTTAATGCGGGAAAAACTGCGCCTAGTACGATGTTTGCCAAAATTCACTACGTGTCCATTTAACAAGGAGAAACATCCTTTCTGTCAGAGAAAGCTAATATTACATTTCGATTACAATTTTAAAAAGGGGTGATTTTAGGCATAAAAAAGACAAAAACAACATTGTCGTTTTTGTCTTTTATTATTTTGCTGGACAATATATCAGCAAAATCCTGAAAATCAGCTTTTTAATCACGTTTAACCATAACAAAAAACTTTTTTGATGTCAACGGATCTACCTTGCGCCGATCAAACTGTCCTCATTTGCATGCACAATGTCAAACTTCAGCTTATTGTGACTGCAGCCAATCTTTAACAAGTCGCCGGCCCCGAGGGCGCCCTTGACCAGCATTGAGGCAATCTCATCCTCGAAGTCGGTCTGAATCGCGCGGCGCAGCGGTCGTGCGCCCATCTCAGGGTCGTAGCCGTCCCTAACAACCTTATCGAGCGCCGCCGGCGATATCTTCAGGCGAATCTCCTGCTTGTGCAGGCGGTCGATCAGCTTGTGCGTGAGCAGCGTGACAACCTGACGCAGCTGCTTCTGGTCCAGCTCGTCGAAGATAATCGATTCGTCAATCCGGTTCAAAAACTCCGGCCGAAAGAACTGCTTCAGCGCCTGCTGAACGCGGTCGTGCCGCATCTTGGCCATACGGGTATTGTCTGCCGAAAAGCCAACCGTCTTCGTCTCAAACAGTGAACGCGAACCCAGGTTGGACGTCATGATGATAATCGTGTTCTTGAAGTCAACCTTGCGTCCCTTCGAGTCGGTCAAAAAGCCGTCGTCAAGAACTTGGAGCAGCAGGTTGAACACGTCCGGGTGGGCCTTTTCAACCTCATCCAGCAAAACAACGGAATAAGGGTGGCGCCGGACCTTCTCGGACAACTGACCGCCCTCATCGTAGCCAACGTAGCCGGGGGACGAGCCAATCAGCTTGCTGCTGGCTACTTGGTCCATGTACTCGGACATGTCAATCCTAATCAGGTTGTTTTCCGAGCCGAAGACGGCCGCCGCAATTGCTTTGGCCAGCTCCGTCTTGCCAACGCCAGTCGGCCCCAGGAATAGGAAGGAACCAATCGGTCTGTTCTCGTCCTTGATGCCGCTGCGACTGCGCCGGACTGCCCGGCTGACCGCAGAAACGGCCTTGTCCTGCCCGATGATCCGCTTGTGCAGGTCACCTTCAAGGTTGGCCAGCTGCTTGGATTCATCGCGGTTCATCTGGGTTACGGGAACGCCGGTCCAGTTAGAGACAACCTTGGCAATGTCTTCGGGCTGCACCATGGCCTTGCCCGTAATCGTCTTTTCCAAACGGTCGTCCAGCTTGTTCAGCCGCACCTGCAGGCTGTTCTGCCGGTCCTGGAGCTGGGCCGCCTTCACGAAGTTTTGGTTAACCGCGGCCTGATTCTTCTGGTCCACGACCTTTTTTATCTGCTCGGCAACCTGCAGCATCTGGTTGTTCGAGCCCTTGCCCGAACTAATCTTGACGGCCGCACTGGCCTCGTCAACCAGGTCGATTGCCTTGTCCGGCAAGTAGCGGTTAGAAATATAGCGGCTGGACAGGTCAACCGCACTTGCCAGCGCCTCATCCGTGATCTTGACGTGGTGAAACTTCTCGTACTTGGGCTTCAGGCCGGTTAGAATTGCCAGCGACTCCATGCGGGACGGCTCATTCAGCCGCACAATCTGGAAGCGCCGGGCCAGGGCCTGGTCCTTTTCCACGTATTTTTGGTATTCATCAAAGGTTGTGGCGCCAATCATCTGAATGTCGCCGCGCGCAAGGGACGGCTTCAGAATGTTGGCCGCGTCGATCGAACCTTCGGCACCGCCCGCACCGATTAGCGTGTGCATCTCATCCACAAAGAGAATAATGCTGCCGTCCGCCGTGATTTCCTTGATGATCTTCTTCATCCGGTCCTCAAACTCGCCACGGTACTTGGTGCCCGCAACCAGACCCCCAAGGTCCAGCGATACCACCTGCTTGTCCAGCAGGTCGCGGGGCACCTTTTTATTAACAATCGCCGTTGCAATTGCCTCGGCGACCGCCGTCTTGCCGACGCCCGGCTCACCAATGAGCACCGGATTATTCTTGTTGCGCCGCGAAAGAATTTCAATCACGCGTGCGACTTCGCGGTCGCGCCCAATCACCGGGTCAATCTGGCCGTTCTCGGCGCGTGCGTTCAGGTTAACCGAGACCTGATCTAAAGTCGGCGTGGAGCTCTGCGCACTAGGCGCGTTGTAGTCGGGGCCGTTAAAGCTGGACCAACCGTTATCATAGGACTGACCGCCCCCGCCGAGGTCCTCCTCGTCCTCGCCCAGGCTGTGGAGAATATCGCTGCGCAGCCCGTCGAGGTCAATGCTGAGGTTGCGCAAAATGACTGAAGCCAGGACCTGTTCGTTGAGAACCAGGCCCAGCAGGATGTGGCAGGTTCTAATCTTGGCTGAGCCCTCACGTTCGGCCAGGGTGCCCGCATAGGCCAAAACCATGCTGAGGCGTGGCGACATTTCCATGTACGTGGTCTTGCCGGCCGACCCGTAGCCCGTGTAGCGCTCAATCTCTTCACGGATTGCCTTCGGTGTTGCTCCCCACGCACGCAGGTCCTTGCCCGCCTCACCATCGGATTCAATGACCATTGCAAGCAGCACGTGCTCGGTGCCGATCAGGCGGTGATGGAACGCCTGCGCTTGCTCGCGTGCAATTTCCAAGACTTGATTTGCACTGTTAGTATAAGATTTTTTCATTATTGCACCACCTTTCAAATTGACGTGTTTATACTATAAACTTTTTTGCCAGAATGTAAAATATTATGTTCTTAATTCTTTTACCGTCAAAAACATTGCAACCATTATATCAAAGACTACTTTGTGATGCTAATTTTCCACCTTTGGCGAAGCATTATAAAGAAAAAGGCCCGGAAGTGCATGATCGAACACAAAAAATGCCTTCATGCCAACGATTCAAACCGTTAGCACAAAGGCAAAATTCCCATTATCGGGAAAACAGGATTCGAACCTGCGACCTCTACGTCCCGAACGTAGCGCTCTACCAAGCTGAGCTATTTCCCGTTTAATAAAAAGGCCCACCCCAAGCGGTGGGCTCTTTTTAGATAGAGCGGAAGACGGGATTCGAACCCGCGACCCCCACCATGGCAAGGTGATGTTCTACCACTGAACTACTTCCGCAAGACAAATATTATTATAGCAAATCGGTCCCAGTTTGCAAGTGCTTTTTGCAAAAAAATCTAAAAAAATATTCTGCTTGCAATAAGGCCCGGCTTATCAAGCTTTGCAGCGGCCAGTTTTTTTGCACCGTCCCGCCTTGCCCTGCTTGACGCACCGTTAAAAACGCTTGACGGCCATCCGTCGTTTGGGCTATCATTTCTTAACCACACATTTTTGATTTTGAAAAAGGAGCCACCCAATGCAGACATCCCTAGAAGAACTTTTACAATCAGACACCCCAGCTTTCCGCTTCACGGATGCGCAGGTCGCCTTCATGCTGCAAAACGTGGGCAGCCTCGACCCCCACCTGCGCGATGACCTCATCTACAGCCTCTTTGCCCGCGGCTTTGCCGGGGATGCCTTCACCAAGAAGCAGGTAGAAACAATCATTGCGACGTTTATTAATGAGGAAAACCTGTTCAGGGGCATCGATGAGCCCGAAAATGACCTGGTCTTCTTGCGCACCTTCAGCGCGCTGCTTGGCAGCCTGCTGTTAGAGAAAGACAACGAGCAAAACATTCTAACGGATAAAAAGCGGCAGCTCCTGTTTGACTGGAGCGTTGCCTACCTGGTCCGCGAAAAAGACTACCGCGGCTTTGTGACCGGCAAGGGCTGGGCCCACGCCGTGGCGCACGGCAGCGATTTACTGGGCGCAGCATTCGGTCACAAGGATTTTACAACAAGTGATAGCGCAAGACTCTTTGCACCGATTGAAGCGATTTTCCACAACATGCAAACGCCCTTCGTCGACGACGAGGAGCAGCGCCTCGCCTATGCCTTCTACCAGGGCGTCAGCGTCGGCAATGTCGCTGGTGCCGACTTTAAGCACTTCATCTGCCGCTTCGATGATGAACTCTACCAGCAGCTAGACTGGCAGAAGCAGTCGGACTGGTACCGCCTGTCCAGCTGGCTGCGCCTACTGCAGAACTGGTACTTTTTCTTTTCAAGGCAAAAAGATATTCAGGATTTGTTAGCAGACAAAATCTACAAGCACTACGAAAAAATGGGCTATGACGTTTGCAAAAAGTAAGACCACCGCACTCGGTGGTCTACATTATCATTTGTTAATTTGTTAAAAAGTATTTAATTAGCCCGTTTTCCTTTGATATGCCTGAAGAATACAAACCACTCATAAACAAAATCAACAACTGCAATATCAAATTGCTTTATTTACTTCTGATATAAATGAGATACAATTGATTTAATCATATATTAAAGGGTGAAAATATCCGTGAAGAGGGGAACGGTTATGAACAGAGTATTTAAGTTAATAATGGCCCTAATGCTGGCAGCAGTCCCGGCAACCGTAATGGCGACTCATAATGAAACCAAGGCTGCACAAGTGTCATGGCCTAAAGATGTAACTGCCAAAGCTTGGACCAAGCGTTTAGCCAAGGCTGGTTATGTTTTCAAACTCCCCAATGCTAACAAAGGAGTTTTGTATAAAAACACTGCGGCTAAAGGCGGTAATTCATACAGTAAAAAAGTACTCCAAAAAATTGTTCGACAGAATACCCTCTTCAAAGTAACGCGGGTATCAACGGTAAAAAATTCTGTAACTGTTGATTTGGTCTCACAAGATGGCAAGTATAAGGGTTATACGAACTATGTGAATGGTATTTATAATAAAAACTTGCTTAACAAAGATCTCCAGCCGCTAATCAAGGCGGAAATAAAAGTGATTAGAGCTAAAGGTAAGAAAGCTAAAGCAAATGAACTGAAAATAGTAAATGGTTTAGCAGCTGCTTTAACTGGCGAAAATCAAAAAATAGCTCTTGCTTCAATTAAAGAGCTAAAGCAGCTCATCAGGCATAACAATGACCTTTCAAAGGTTCCAGTTCTTTTAATTGGTCGTTATCCTGGCAACTTGCTAGAATTTAATCAGATTGGCCCGGTAAAAGAATAGCCGACTATGATAAAAAATAAATTAGTCCTTATACAAAAAGAAGACGAACTCAAACTCGTCTTCTTTTTCTCTATCAATTATTATTTGTTCTTCTTTTCCAAGTCGGCGCGCACCTCGCGGTCGATGTCCTCAACCTTTTCCGGACGCATCGTCGGGAAGAGCAAGACGTCGCGGATAGCCGGCGCATCGGTCAAGAGCATGACTAAGCGGTCGATGCCGATTCCGAGGCCGCCCGTTGGCGGCATGCCGTATTCCATGGCCCGGAGGTAGTCCTCGTCGATCATGTCGGCCTCGTCGTTGCCGGCTTCACGCTCGGCCATCTGGGCCTCGAAGCGCTCGCGTTGGTCGTCGGGGTCATTGAGCTCGGAAAACGCGTTGCCGTATTCCTCGCCCATGATGTAGATTTCAAAGCGGTCGGTGAAGCGCGGATCGTCTGCGTTTTTCTTGGCCAGCGGGGAAATCTCCACCGGGTGACCGTAAACGAAGGTCGGATCAACGATGGTTTCCTCGCAATACTTTTCAAAGAAGGCGTTGATGATGTGGCCCACGCCCCAGAAGCTCTCGACCTGAATCTTGTGGTCGCGGGCAATCTGCTGCGCTTCTTCCAGGCTCATCTTAGGCCAGAAGTCGACGCCGGTCTTCTCCTTGATCAGGTCAACCATGTGCACGCGCCTAAACGGCTTGCCCAAATCGATTGCGGTGCCCTGGTAGGTTACCTTGCCGTCGTCTGATACAACGCTGGCAGCGGCCCGGATAATGCCCTCCGCCTCGTCCATGACGTCGTGGAAGTCCCAGTATGCGGCGTAGGTTTCTAGCTCGGTAAATTCCGGGTTGTGGTGCGTGTCGAGGCCCTCGTTTCTGAAGACCCGGCCGATCTCATAAACGCGTTCCATGTCCCCGACAATCAGGCGCTTAAGCGGCAACTCGAGCGCGATTCGCATGTACAGGTCAATGTCCAGTGCGTTGTGGTGGGTAACAAACGGCCGCGCCTCTGCGCCACCGGGAATGTTGTGCAGAACCGGCGTCTCAACTTCCAAAAAGTCCTTCTTGTTCAAGAAGTCGCGGATGGCCTGGATGATCTTGGTCCGGTGGACAAAGCGTTCATAGCTGGCCCGGTTGGAAATAAGGTCAAGGTAGCGCTGGCGGTAGATCTGCTCAACGTCTTTCAAGCCGTGATACTTGTCCGGCAAAGGCCGCAGGGCCTTGGACAGGAACGTGACGTGCAGTGCCCGGATGGTCAACTCGCCCGTGTCGGTCTTCATGACCTCGCCGTCAATGCCCAGGAAGTCGCCGATGTCAGACTTTTTGAAAATCTGGTAGTTGTCTTCGCCCACCATGTCCTTGCGGACGTAAATCTGAATCTTGCCGGTCCGGTCATACAGGTCGGCAAAGCCAACCTTGCCCTTGCCCCTTTTTGCCAGCATGCGCCCGGCAATCTTGGTCTTCGGCAGTTTTTCGTTCAGTTCATCCTTGTCTTCGTCCTGGTACTTCTCGTTCAGGGTGCGGGCCAGGTCTTGCCGGTCGAACTTTCTCATGCCGAAGGGTTCGATCCCCTTTTCCCGTAGCTCCTGCATCTTTTGGCGACGAACAATCAACTGGTCGTTCATTTCATTCTTAGCCACTTACTTTTCCTCCATCATTTTTCTTTCACTTCGGTCAGCTCTCTGCGCCTGCCGCTTCTCGTAGTCTTCGACAAAATTATCAAGCAGATCATATACTTCCTGGGCCGTCCACACCTCGTTTATTCTAGCGCGGGTGCGGGCCGAACGCGGAACGCCCTTCAGGTAATAGGCGGCCTGCTGGCGAAATTCCGGCACGGCAATCTTCTCGCCCTTGAGTTCAACCAGACCCTGCAGCTGGTGCTCGGCGGTTGCCACCCGCTCGCGCACGCTCTGCGGCGCGAGCTTTTCACCGGTATCAAGGTAATGCACCATGTCCTGCAGAATCCACGGGTTGCCCAGAGCAGCCCGGCCCACCATGATCGCGGTCGAGCCGATTTCCTTGAGCGCCTTGGCCGCTAGTTCGGGCGTTCTAACGTCGCCGTTGGCCACAAAGGGCACGTCGAGCACCTGGGCAACGTCGTGCAGCGTCTCCCAGTCGGCCTCGCCCTGGTACATCTGCTTGCGCGTGCGGCCGTGCATGGCAATCATTGCGGCACCCGCTTCCTGGGCGGCCAGTGCGTTCTCAACGGCAAAAATGTGCTTGCGGTCCCAGCCAATCCGCATCTTAACGGAAACGGGCTTGGACACGTTTTGCACAACTTTATGCACCATCTGGTAAATCTTGTTGGCGTCCAGCAGCCACTTGGAGCCCGCGTCGGTCTTCGTCACCTTGGGCACCGGACACCCCATGTTAATATCAATAATGTCGGCCGCAGTATGCTGGTCAATGTATTGTGCCGCTTCCAGCAGCGTCTCCTCGGAGCCACCGAAAATCTGGATGCTCATCGGGTGTTCGCGCGGATCAACCTTCATCATCGACATCGTTTTCTTGTTCCGGTAAATTATTCCGTGATCGGAAATCATCTCGCATACAACCAGCCCCGCACCGTATTCCTTGCAAATTATGCGGAAGGCCGCGTTGGACACGCCGGCCATGGGCGCAACAACCACCCGGTTGGGAATAGTTATATCGCGAATTTTCCAGCTATTATCCACCAAATCATCCCCTTATATCTTTCATAATGATAACAAAAAGCGCCCCTTAAGCAAAATCACAAGGCGCGGACTAGGCAAAAACCCGTCCACCCGCAGCAGCCAATTATTTTTTAATAAAGAACTTGCCCGGCGCTACCCGGTTGTAGTAGCGCAGGAACGCCTTCTTGCTTTGATCGTCAACCGAAATATTGGTGACGCCGGCGTTCTGCACTTCCCCAATGGTCGCAATCTCTGGAATATTCAAAATGCTCTGGATCAGCGACCGCGAAGCCGTACCGTGAAAAACCAGGGCCACGGATTCATTTGCGTGCTTTTGCACCAGGTCATGCCAGAAGTCGGTCAGCCGCTGGGAGAGATGCTCGTAGCTTTCGCCCGTTGAATAATCTGTGTACTTTTCGTTAAAATAGCCCAGTTCATCGAAGACCTGCGGGTACTTGGCAATGATGTTCTGAATGGATTCGCCGTCCCAGTTGCCGTAATCCATTTCCTTCAAGCGGTCATCAAGGATAATTTCGTGCCTGCCCTGGTCCAAGATCTCGGCTGTCTGCTTTGCCCGCTTTAGGGGACTGGCGTAGACATAATCAATCTTGCCCAGGTCGAAGCTGTCGCGCAAGGCTTCGGCCTGCTTAATTCCCGTTTCGTTGAGGGGCAGGTTGGTACGCGACCCGTTGATGGCATCGGTCTTGTTCGTATCCGTTTGACCGTGACGCACAATATACACGTTTAGCATTAATTACACTCCTTCTTTCTAATTCAAGTCAACCCTTCTATTATAATCAAAATTGGTACTTACCGCACCCCTTAATTGGGCAAAGACATGCTTTAGCAGTGGACTAGTCTTGAAAACGGAAGTCAGTCTTCCGGCAGCTGGACCACATCATCATAGTAATGCAATTCGGCATTGCGGTGCACAACGCTGATTACCGTCGCCCCGGGCAGATATTTTTTGATCATCGAGTAGACGTTTGCAATCGCATTTTCATCCAGGTTGCTGGTAAGTTCGTCAAGCAGCAGAACCTGCGGTTTCGTCACAAATGCACGTAAAAACAAAATCTTTTGTTCCTCGCCGCCTGAGATCCTGTTCTTGAAATCGCCGGGCGTCTTGGTCAACAAATCTTTTTCTGAATGAATCAAGGTGTCCAGCCCAATTTCTTTTACCAGTTTAAAAACGAGGCCCGCATCAACCGTATTGTTTGGATAACAGATATTAGCCATAATTGAGCGGTTAAAGAGGGGAGCGTCTTGCGCCACATACATCATTGTTGGCCGCGCCTTGAAGGGAAAGATTACCCAGCCCGCTTCTAACGGATAAAAGCCGACCAGTATTTTGATCAGCGTGCTCTTGCCCTTGCCATTGGGACCCACCACCGCGGTTAATTTGCCTTTTGGAAAGCGCAGGTTCAAGCCTCTAAAAAGCGGCCGGTGGCTGTCGTAGGCATAATCAACATTTTCCACGACAACGGAATTTTCCGCAGGAGCATATTTGAAGCGCATTTCTGAATCAGCATTGCTTTTACCATACTCGAGCTCCGCCAGACCCGACCGAATACGATTGAGGAACTCCTCAATCGCCAAGTACTGGGTACCAAAGCCAGACAGGTTTAACACCGAATACAACAGAATCAGCACAACTGAGAGCGATTCGCTCCCACTTGCACCGAAAAGATACTGTCCGAGCATGGCAATAACACAGGCCAAAATAACAATTAAGAATTGTTGAAAGAGAGCGGCTTGGTTGGTAATATTCTGCACCCCCTTGAAGGTCGTTTCTTCACTTGTAAGAACCTGATCCATCTTTCGACCTTCAAATTCATTAGACCTGCTCGACAAAATCGTCTCCACATTCCGGTAATAATCAATGATATACTCATTGACCCGGGAGGCACTCTTCAGTGAGGCCGCAATATTCTTCCGGTTGCGCCGCGCCATTCCAATGGAAATCAGCATGTAGCCCACGAAAAAAAGCAGGTAGAGCAGACCCAGTAGCAAGTTCTGACTGGCAAGTATGATTGTATACATAACAAGCATTACGCCCAATTGAACAAGCACGCCGAGACTTGTCTGCTCCAGTTCGCGGCACGCAAAGGAGACGTCCTTAATGTAACTCTGAACCTTGCCGACGGGCTGGCGTGCAAAGTAGCTAAACGGTTTGCTTGTAACCGTGGCCCACAATTCCTGTTTGGAGTACTTGCGGGTGGCCTGGACAAACGAATTATTGCAGCAATTAACTAGCGGCAGCACCATAAGCGAAACTGCCAGAGCCAATAATACCAACACTTTTAGCCGCTTATTGCCCTGGGCAAACAACTGCGTAATCAAAAACGGCTGCAGGAAGAACAGGGCGTAGCCCAGAAATAAAAACAGCATGAAGGCGGCTATTCTGCCCCTGCCAATTTGTTTAATTATTTTTTTGAAATAAGTCCGGATCATGTCCCTCACCCCCAGCTTAATTACGAGCGTCCCAGAAAAACGTGCTGATCACGCCCCTATTTTTTCGCCAGTATCGCCTTCAGCTCGTCTTCGGTGTAATGATACTTGCTTTTGCAGAAGCTGCAAGTCAACTCCGCACCGTGATCTTCGCTAATCATCGCTTTTAATTGGCTGGCTTTGATCGTTGCTAAGATTTTACCATACTTTTCCTTGGAACAATCACACTTGAAGGCAACCGGATCCTTTTCCAGGATTTTGCGATCGGGACCTAGAATTAGGGTCGCCAATTTTTCGGGCGTCATTCCACCCAAAAATGCGGTAGAAAGTGCCGGCAACTCATTAATCCGCGCAATCGTTGCATTAATCAGACTATCGCTGGCGCCGGGAAGGGCCTGCAGCATGAATCCGCTGGCCTCGCCAATCGTATTGTTGGGGTTGACGAAGACGGACAGACCCACTGCCGACGGAATCTGTTCGGACTTCGTCAGGTAATAGGCAATGTCTTCGGCAATCTCGCCCGAAACAATCGGCACCTGCCCCGTGTATGGTTCTTTTAGCCCCAGGTCCTTCGTCACCTCAAGCCAGCCTTGTCCAACTGCCTTCTTCACGTCAATGTGCCCGTTTTTTTGCGGCGGCAGCGCAATGTGCGGATTTTTCACGTAGCCCTTCACCGTCAGGTCCGCCTTGGCCGTGACTACCGTGGGACCGACCGGTCCGTTGCCGAGCAAGCGCACCGTTAATTCTTCTTTGCCCGTCAGTTCCGCGCCCGCAAGCAGCACGCTAGCAACGAGGCTGCGGCCTAAAACGGCCGAAGAAGCCGACCAGGTGTCGTGACGCGTCTGTGCTTCTTGTACCAAATCCTTGGCCGTGATTGTCAACAGCCGCAGATTCTTCGTTTTGTCAATCGCTCTAATCAAATAATCGTCCATCGTATTTCTCCCCAAAAAAATAGGGCCCGCGGGCCCTATTAATTATTAATCTTGGTGGTCTTCTTCATCAGAATCATTCTGTGGAGCAGCTTTTTTACCATCAGGCGCAGTTGAAGTTGGTTCCTTATCAGCGGAAGGTGCGGATTCGCGGGGGAATTCCATCTTTTCGGGATTCTCCGGATTCCTTTCTTCCGTTTGCTGGTTCTTTTCTAACGGCGTCTCAGGCTTAGCGTCTGCTTCAGAAGGCTTGGCTGCGTCTGTCTGGTTCCCTTGGGAATCGGCAGAAGTGGCCTTGGTGTTTTCCTTCTTCTCAGCGGCGGCCTTGGCTTCTTCATAGGTCAGGGCCTTGGATTCGCTTGGATATTCCTGCTCAGCTTTTTCAGGCATTTTCCCAGTGGTGTAAAGCGACATGATCTGCTTCTCATCCAAAGTTTCATACTTGAGCAGCGCTTCCGCGATGATGCGGTGCTTTTCGCGGTTGTTCTTAACGATTTCAACCGCCTTGGCGTGCGCCTCATTAAGCAGCTCCTTAACCGCCTCGTCGATCTTAGCGGCCGTGGCCTCACTGTACTGCTTGACCCCGTAAGGGTTGGTTTCACCCTCTTTTTCGAGTTCAACCATGCCCAGCGAATCGGTCATGCCGTAGTTGACAACCATGCTGTGGGCGATCTGCGTTGCCTGTTCGAAGTCGTTGGACGCACCCGTTGACTGGTCGCCAACAACCACTTCTTCACCGGCACGACCACCCATCAGTCCTACGATTTGCTCCATCAACTGTTTCTTAGTCAAGAGGAACTGGTCGTCTTTGGGCAGCATCAAGTTGTAGCCGCCAGTACGGCCGTGCGGGACAATCGTAACCTTGCGGACAGTCCGTGAATCGCTTAAAACCAGCCCGCAGATTGAGTGACCAGCCTCGTGGAAGGCGACCCTGCGCCTTTCCTTCTTTGAAATCAAGCTGTTGCGCTTGGCCGGGCCGGCAATCACCCGGTCCTCGGCCTCGTCAAGGTCAGCAGCCCCGATTTCGCCAGCATTGCGCCGGGCAGCCAAAAGTGCGGCCTCGTTTAGCAGGTTGGCCAAGTCAGCACCGACAAAGCCGGGAGTCTGCCGCGCAATTTCCTTCAGGTCAACGTCAGCGGCCAGTGGCATATTCTTGGCGTGCACGCGCAAGATGGCCTCACGTCCGCGCACGTCGGGACTGCCGACCAGCACCTTGCGGTCAAAGCGACCGGGACGCAGCAGCGCCGGGTCCAAAACGTCGGAGCGGTTGGTAGCAGCGATGACGATTACGCCCTCGTTGCCCTCAAAACCGTCCATTTCAACCAGCAACTGGTTCAGCGTCTGTTCACGCTCATCGTTGCCGCCACCACTGGCATTGCTGCCACGGCGCCGTCCAATCGCGTCGATTTCATCAATAAAAATGATACTGGGACCGTTCTTTTTGGCGTTGGTGAACAAGTCACGGACGCGGCTGGCACCGACACCGACGAACATTTCAACGAAGTCGGAACCAGAAATGGAGAAGAACGGCACGTTGGCCTCGCCCGCTACCGCACGCGCAAGCAGCGTCTTACCGGTACCCGGAGGGCCTTCAAGCAAGACGCCAGATGGAATCTTGGCGCCGAGTCGCGTGAATTTAGCCGGATTTTTCAAGAATTCAACAACTTCGACCAACTCCTGCTTTTCTTCCTCTTCACCAGCAACGTCGGAAAAGCGGACCTTATTTTTCTTTGGATCCTCCGGCTTAACGTGCGAACGGCCAAAGTTCATGATGCCGCCATTGCCGCCGCGGCCACCGCCGCTGCTCTGGCTGATCATCATCCAAAGCATGACAATGAAGAGAACAGTCGGAACAAGCATGACGATGGTCGAGATCCAGTTGCCCGACTGCGACTCGCCCTGGGTTGTCATCTTGGTGCTGCTCTTTTGCGCCAATTCCTGCACGTTGGCAACACTGGAATCATTCTGCAGCATCGTCGTCGAAAAGCGTTCGACCTTCGAAGAGGAGCGGCCGCCAAAGAAGTCAAAGCTATTCTTGGACTGGGCCTTAGTATCCTGTGCTTCCTTATAATTGCCCGTAACGGTGTAGATGCCGTTTGCCGGCTGCACGCTAAAATTCTTAACCTTGCCATCGCGCAGGTCCTGGACAAATTCTGAGTAGCTGATATTTTCGCTGCCGCCAGAATTATCGGACCCACCGAGTGCCCAATTGATTCCCCCTAATAATAAAAGGAAAACGATTATATAGAATAAACCGTTTGAAAACAGCCGATTCCGGTTATTTTTCATAAAAAACCTCCGCAAAGTTTCTAGAGATACACGAATAAAAGTTTAACATAAATTTCACTCACACTCTAACATTTTATATTTTCTTATTAATTGCTTGCGTATAAATAATATTCCTGCAAATCGGCCCCGCTGCTCTGCCTGCTGTATGTCTGCTCAACGTAGACGGCGACGTCACCTTCATAGATCGTCAGGCAGTATGGGCGCAGCCTGCCGGGAATTGCCGCCTGGGCAAACTTCTTCTTGCCCTTAGCGTGCTGACCGTTTTTAAGCAGCAATTTCTTGCCGGGTGCGAGCGGTCCTGCACTCAGTTTCGCGTTAGCGCGCACAAAGAGCCGGCCCAGCGGCTGGGCTTGGCCCCTCTTGAACTTGGTAAGCACAAAGCGGCGACGCCCAAATGCAAATTCACGTTCCGGCACAACGAAGCTGATTGCGGGCTGGGGCGGCAATTTCCGGGGCAATAGGTAAAAATAGCCCTGATACGCAATTAGGTCAAAACGGCCCAGATTTTCGTTCACGCGGACGTGCCACGTGCGCCAGATGAAGTACTGCCAAAAAGAGAGTCGATCTGCTTCATCCATAGCGCGCAGAGTGGCTTGCGGCAAGCGGAACGCGACGCCCAAAAACGGCGTCGGCTGCCCTAGCTGCGTAAACGTGCGGGCAACGATGCTTGCCATCTGGTTGACCCGGCGGTTAAAGCGCAGGGCGCTGCGCCCGATGTGGGGATTTTCACGCTTAAGCACGGGAATCACCTGGTGGCGCAGCCGGTTGCGCAAGGCCTCATCTTCGTTGTTGGTCTCATCGATGACAAACGGGATGCCGCGGCTGCGGACGTAAGCCAAAAGATCGGCCTTCTCCAGCGTCAAAAGCGGGCGCAGGAGCAGTGCCCCACGCCAGCCGCTTACGGCCTGCAAACTATTCATCTCGCTAGGATCACCCGAGCGAATAAACTTGATCAGGATATTTTCCAGCAGGTCATCGCAGTGGTGGGCGGTTAGCAGGTAGTCACCGGCGTTTTTGTGCATCACCTGCGCCAAAAAATCGTAGCGGTAGCGGCGCGCCGCGGCCTCCACGCCGCTCTGGGGGTGCAGCGCTTGCGGCCAGGTGCCATGCACGACCTTAATCTGCTTTTTGCCGCAGTACTGGTCGATTGCTGCGGCCTCACGAAAAGAGTCGGGCCGCAGCCGGTGGTCGAGGTGGGCGGCAATCAGGTGAAAGTGCTGGTCGTCCTTGATGGTATTGAGCATGTCAAGTAGAGCCATCGAATCGGGGCCGCCGCTTGTTGCCACCACCAGCGTCTTGTTTTTCAGGCACAGGTTGTTCCTGCTGAAAAAAGCCTCAATCCGCATAACTGCTCAACTCTTGCTGCAGCTTCTCAAGCTCTTTTTGCGCATCCGCCACGGTCTGAGTCAACACCGGCAAAAATTTTTCTTTCTCCACGTTTGTAAATGGATTTGTCCGGTCAACCAGCGCAGCATCGTTAACGCGCATTTTTGACAGTGCAAGCTTCCCCTGACGGTTGGCCGTGACCACCACGCGCACCAACTGCCCCACCCGGTAATTGTGCCGCTCGCGGGCCCAATTATCGCCGAAGTCACTGTGGTGAATCAGCCCCGTGGCTTTCTGCGGAAGCGTCAAAAAGATGCCGAGAGCGCTAATATTGTTGATTACGCCCGTAACGCGCTGTCCAACTTGGTACTTCATTAGTCGTTATTTCTGTCCTCAGGCAAATTATAAACTTTTTCGTTCGGCTTCGAGTATAAGAACTTGGACCGAACGAGCTTGGCCACATAATCCGGATCCTTCAGGTCATCCCGCTTGGCAGCCAAAGTACGCTTCTGGCTGTTAACCTTGTTCAGCGTCTTCTTGGAGGCGTGCACCCGTTCGTTAATCTGGTTCGTCTGTGCGTGCGTATAAGCAATCTGGCCGCCCAAAACCGCAAAAATCACCACAAAAACAGCAATTATCCGGTTGCGCCGAACCCGGTGTACCTCTTTTGCCCTTTTTTCCTGCTTGCGCCGCAGACGGGCAAGCTGCTCCTCGGGGCTGAGTGAATTATAGATGCGTGGACCCTTCATAATTTCAAACCTCTATTACTAAAACAATACCCCTTAATTATAACAAGGGCCCCACCAAAAGTCATTAAATAGCGGGCATTAATCGACCAATTCATAGAGCTCGCTTGCTTCTGCCTTCTTGGTCGTCTCCCTGACCTCGCACACCCTGGCCTTGACCTTCCTTGCACCGTAGCCGACTTCGATTACGTCGCCCACCTTGACGTCGTAGCTCGACTTGACGACGTGCTCATTGACCTTGATCCGGCCCTGGTCGGCCATCTCTTTAGCGATGGGACGGCGTTTAACCAAGCGGGAAACCTTTAAAAACTTGTCAATTCTCATTTCAATACCTCGTTTTACCTTTGAATAATAGCGCTCGCCGCCGTCATGAACTTGGTCAGTTCATTGAATAGTTGGCGGTTATGCATGTCTTTGCTCGTTTCAAGCAGCACCACCATCGTGTGCTGCGGCGTTAAGGCGATTTTAGCCTTAAGCGTCACGTGCTCCAGTGCCTTAAAAATATTGGGCCCGGCGAGTTCTTTTGCCGCCGCTGGCTGAAACTCAACCCTTACCTGCTGGTTTTTCCTGATGATGCCCAGCGCCTGCGCACTGTCCGCTGCCGCCTTCAGTTTCGAAATGGCCAGCAGGTTTTCAACCGGCTGCGGGTAGTCTCCGAAGCGGTCAATCAGTTCATCCTGAATCTGTTCAACCTCGGTGGCATCCGCAGCCTTGATTTTTTTATAAAATTCGATTTTTTCTTCCTGGTCGCCAATGTAGCTTTCGGGAATGTAAGCTTCAAGTCCCAGGTCAACCTCTGCGTTGCTCTTCTTGACCTTTTGCTTACCCTTGCGCTCCTTGACCGCATCGGCCAGCATCTGTGCGTACAGGTCATAGCCGACACTGTCAATGAAGCCGTGCTGCTGGGCCCCCAGCATGTTGCCGGCGCCGCGGATCGATAGGTCGCGCATCGCAATCTTGAAGCCGCTCCCCAGTTCGGTAAAGTCACGGATGGCGTCCAGCCGCTTCTCGCCGACCTCAGTCAAGACCTTGTTAGGCTGGTACAAGAAGTAGGCGTAAGCCAGCCGAGCGCTGCGGCCGATGCGGCCCCGCAGCTGGTAGAGCTGACTCAGGCCGTAGTGGTCGGCGTCCTCAACAATCATCGTGTTGACGTTGGGCATGTCGATGCCCGTTTCAATAATGGTCGTCGTCACAAGAACGTCAAATTCCCGGTTTAAAAAGCGGTAGAGCATGTCTTCCATCAGGTTCTTGCTCATGCGTCCGTGGACGCTGGCAATACGGGCAGTTGGCAGCAGGTTTTGCAGCTGGTTGACCACCTCATCGATATCGCCGATGCGGTTGTGCAGGTAAAACACCTGGCCGTCCCGCTGCATTTCGCGCAGGCATGCATCCTTGATCACGCTGGGAATCTGTTCCATGACGTAGGTCTGAATCGGGTAGCGGTTAGATGGTGGCGTCTCCATGACCGACAGGTCGCGCACGCCGACCATTGACATGTGCAGCGTCCGTGGAATCGGGGTCGCCGTCAGCGTCAAAACGTCAATGTTGGCCTTCAATTCCTTCAACCACTCCTTGTGCTTAACGCCGAAGCGCTGCTCCTCATCAACGATTAAGAGGCCCAGGTCCTTGAACTTGACGTCTTTAGACAGGATGCGGTGCGTCCCGACGACCAGGTCAATCTTGCCGCTCTTTAAGCCCGCAACGGTTTTTCTTGCTTCCTTGTCCGTTTGAAAGCGTGACAATACCGCATAATTGACCGGAAAGTTTTTGAAGCGGTCCTGAATAGTCTCGTAGTGCTGCTGGGCCAGGATGGTTGTCGGCACCAAAAAGGCCACCTGCTTGTTGTCCTCGATTGCCTTGAAGGCGGCACGCAGCGCCACCTCAGTCTTGCCAAAGCCAACGTCGCCCACCAGCAGCCGGTCCATGGGCTTGGATTGTTCCATGTCGCTTTTGACCTCTGCGATTGACCGCAGCTGGTCCGGCGTCTCCACGTATGGAAAAGCATCCTCAAACTGCCGCTGCAGCTCATCGTCCGGTGAATACGCAAAGCCCTTTTCGGCCTCACGCTTGGCATACAGGTCAATCAACTCGTCCGCAATGTCCTCGACCTTGGACTGCACGCGGTGTTTAGTTTTGGCCCACTCGCTGCCGCCCAGCTTGTTAATGTGCGGCGTCTTGCCCTCACTGGCCACATATTTTTGGACCAGCTTCAACTGGTCGGCCGGCACAAACAGCTGGTCGCCGTGCTGGTAGGTAATAGTAATGTAGTCACGCTTGGTGCCGTTGTTTTCAAGCGTCTTGATGCCCTCGAAGCGTCCGATACCATGGTTCACGTGCACGACGTAATCGCCCGGCTTCAGCTCGGTGTAGCTGCGCAGCCGCTGCGCGTTCTCCAGCGTCTTGATGCGCCGACTGTGGTGCGTCGTCTTGTTGAACAGTTCGTGCTCGGTCAGGTAAACGAGGTCGCTTACGGGCAGGGTAAAGCCACTGGCAAAGCCGTTAACCGTAATCTGTACGTGCCCCTCGATCAGGTCATCAGCGCTGACAACCGGCACGTCCATTCCAAAATCAGCAAGCGTCTGGCTGATTTGCCGGGCCCGCTTGGCATTATCGGCCTGCAGGATGACCGTTTGGCCCTTCTTCTGGTAGGACTCCAGTTCTGCCTTAAGCAGGGGCATCTGACTAAAAAACTGCTCGGGTTCACGCGTCTGCCAGTCAAGCAGCTGACCCAAGCGAATGCGTCCAATACTCCTTTGGAAAAGCGAAAAGTAAATGTGGTGGTGCTTGTCCTGCGCCCAGTTGCGGTAGAAATCCGCACGCAGTTCCTGACCCGGCAGCATGGCACCGGTCTTTAATTCATCATCGATAAAGCCCGTGTTTTGCTGGTCAACGGTTTTGACCGCCTGGTCGATCAGGGGCCAGTCATCAAGCATGACCAGTCCGGTGTCATCCAAGTACTCGAGCAGATTGCTCGGGTGCGCGATCAAGAAGTCAACGAGAAATGCATAGTTCGGCGGCAGCGTGCCGGCATTCAATTCTTCCAGAAGCGGGGCAAAGTGGTTGTGGACCGCCTCTGCAGGCGCCGGTGCGTTTGCCATCGCCTTGTCTATTGCGGCAGTGGCACGCTTAAATTCACCCGTTGAAAATACCCGGTCCTGGGCCGCCGCTACCGCTACGCGCTCCAGTTCTTTCTGGCTACGCTGGCTTGCCAGGTCAAATTCCTTAACCGAATCCACCTCATCGCCAAAGAATTCTATCCGCACCGGATTCTCACGGTCCAGCGGGTAAATATCCAAGATATCGCCCCGCAACGCGAATTCGCCGGGCTTTGCCACCAGGTTCTCGCGGCTGTAACCCGCACCCACGAGCCAAGCGGTCAATTCGGATAATTCATACTCAAAGCCGGGTGCAAGCGTGCGGTGGACCTTGGCGTAATCTGCGGGTGCAGATAGTTTATACTGCAGGCCCTGGGGTGTCGTAACGACGATTCCACTCTGCTTGTGCAGCAAAAAATTGAGGGCCTGGATCCGACTGCTCAATTCATCGGGTGAGCTTACCGCCGTTTGCGTCGCAATCGTTGCGTCAACCGGAAAGGTCTGCACGCTTCCCTCCGGCAGCAGTGCATTCAGTTCACTGAAGCGTTTTTGCGCCTTGTTCTCGTTTTCTTCAATCAAAAGCAGCGGGCGATTGAGCTTAGTGACAATCTGCATTAAGAAGAGGCTAAAGGCACCGGCGTTGGCGCCCGTGAGCAGTGAATTATTGACCTGCGTGGTCTTGGTAATAAAATTGGTTAAATCGCGGTCTTTTTCGATTAGGTCTGTTAAGCGCATGTTAGTTGTATCTGTTCATTAAAAACTGGCTGCTCTTGCCCGCAATAAAATCGGCAATTACGTCGCTGCTGCTGGCAAAGGCCGCCTCCATTAATTTTTGCTGGTCAGCGTTAAAGGGCGACAGTACCCAGGAAACGACGCTGGCGTTATCCGGATGGCGGATGCCGATCTTCAGGCGGTTAAAGTCGCTGCTGCCCAGGTCGCGGATGATGCTTTTAATGCCGTTATGGCCACCCGACTTGCCGTTTGCACGGATACGGATCTTGCCCAGGGGCAGGTCCATGTCATCGTGGATAATCAGGACGTCCCGGGGCGCAATCTTAAAAAAAAGGGCAAACTGGGCAACAGACCGGCCCGAATCATTCATAAAGGTCTGGGGTTCAAGCAGAATCACGTCCGTTTCGCCAATCTTTTGCTTGGTGTACTTGCCCTCAAACTTCTCGCGCTCCAGCAGCAGGTTGTTCTTATCCAAATAATAGTCAAGTGCCATAAAACCCGTATTGTGTTTAGTTCCATCGTATTTTTGGCCCGGATTGCCCAGGCCCGCAATTAATTTCATCTGTCTTTCCCCTTGTTTTAGTCGTATTAATGATAGCACATTCTCTTCGCCTGCAATTGCAGCGGACTGTTACACTTTGATTTCACCCTGCAAAAATGCTTTTTTATTCCGGGGGCACGTGCTACACTTAATTGATCAATATTTTGTTTTTAATATTTATTTAATAGTATTGCTGATTATGGTATAATGTCGTGGAGCAATTTTATCAACGGAGGCTGTATCATGCTTATCAAATCTTTAGTTATTAAAAAAGATTACCTGACCACGGTTAACGAACACGCTACGCTTGAAGAAGCGCTGAAAATTTTGGAAGATTCAGGCTTCCGCTGCGTGCCGATTCTGGACGATACGGGTACTATTTTTCGCGGTAACATCTACAAGATGCACATTTACCGCCACAAGTCGCAGGGCAAGGACATGAATCTGCCCGTCACCTACCTGCTTAAGAACGCAACCAAGACCATCAAGGTTAATTCTCCGTTTTTTAAAGTTTTCTTCACAATCAAGGACTTGCCCTACATTGCCGTTTTGGATGAAAGCCACGAATTCTACGGCATCCTGACCCACTCGCGCCTGCTTGACATGCTGTCGGACGCGTGGAACGTCAAGAACGGGTCTTACGTTTTAACGGTGTTAACTGATAATTCACGGGGCAACCTGGTCAAGATGGCCAAAATCATCAGTAAATATTCTGTTATCGCCGGAACAATGAGCCTGGACGCATCTTCTGCTAAAAAGAGCGACAACTCCGTGCGGCGCATTCTGTTTACCCTGCCCGCTGGCGTCAGCGAGGAGACGCTGAAGACAATCGTCAAGAAGCTGGAAAGCAAGAGCTACGTAGTCGCAGAAATTGAAGACCTGCAGGCTGGAATGACGCTCATGAGCGATGAAAATCCAGGAGTTTACCTCAACACATCACAAGATGAATAATCATTGTCCAATTAACTAAAAGAGTCTGGAAAAAAACTCTAATCTAACTAAAAAGGCTGACAAATCACGTTAATCAAACGTTGATTTATCGGTCTTTTTAAATTGTGAAATTTTTCAATTTAACTTCAAGAGCACTTTTTTCCCAGACTCTTTTTAGTTTTCTTATTTACTCTCGTAGTATTCGCGCGGCAAGCGGTCAGTGAGCAGGCAGGCAACTTCGTAGTGGATGGAATCAACGTAGTCGGCGGCTTTTTTAATGCTATTCGACGCCGCTGGATCATTAGAAATGAGTACCACCTTCGTGCCTGCAGGCATTGAATGCGGTAGGCGCACCATCAACTGGTCCATGCAAACGCGGCCCACAATCGGGCAGTAATAATCGCCCACCTTGACCTTAAAGCCCTGAAACTTGCGGATAAAGCCGTCGGCGTAACCAACCGGAACCGTCCCGATAACTTGCTCGCTGGCCGCAACGTACGTTGTACCGTAACCCACGCCCTGACCCCGGGGAATCGTATGCACCTGCACCAGTTCGCTTTCAAGCGACAGGGCAGGCTTAAGCGCGATTTTGGTCGGCAGGTCGGGCCCATCGGGGTTAGACGACGGATTGAGGCCGTAGATGCCGATGCCGAAGCGTACCAGATCGCTGTGCACGTCCTTATCGTACACGCTGGCCGCCGTATTATCAACGTGGATCCACTTAGGCTGCACCTTGAGCAGACCTTTGAAGTGAGCAAACCGTGCGACCTGCTTTTTGAAGTAGGTGTCATCGCTGCTGTCGGCCGACGCAAAGTGCGTGAACATGCCCTCGACCTCGAAGTGCGGGCTGGCCAATAAGAGGTCGTTAGCGGCCAGGAACGCGTCATCCGTGTTAAAGCCGATGCGACCCATGCCGGAATCAACCGCCAGATGAATTTTGAGGCGCGAATCTATGTCCGCCTGTTCCAATACCGTGTCTGCTTCTTTCAGCCAGGCCAAATCAGGCACCGTCAGTGAAATCCCGTTGACCGCAGCCAGGGGCGCAAAGTCTGCTGGCGTCACGCCCAAGACTAAAAGCGGCGCCACGATGCCGGCGCGCCGCAATTCCAGTGCCTCGTCCAGGATAGCGACACAGAAGCCGCTCGCACCGGCCTTTAAAACCGCACGTGCGACCTGCACCGCACCATGTCCGTAAGCGTTGGCCTTTACAACGGCGAACAGCTTCTGGTCCGCTGCCAAATGTTTTATTTCCTGTTTTACGTTCTGCCTAATTGCCGCTAAATCCACGCGAACGGCTGCGCGACGGTGTATACCTGGAACCATCTTTACTTCTCCAAAACAACTAAAGTAACTATTTCATTTTTATCATGAGTAATACTGGGAAAGATTTTGCCAGCAAACTTGGACGAGGTGGTAACTGGGTGACCGACTTCATCCCACAGGGTCTCAACGTCCCGCAATCCTATTTCCTTGCCCAATCCTGTCCCCATCGCCTTAGAAAAGGACTCCTTGAGTGAGAAACGGCCGCCCAGGTACTCCACTTTGCGCTTGCCCGTCATACGCTCATACTGTGCAAATTCTTTGGCGGTCAATACCTTGCGAGCAAAGCCGTCGCCCTTTACGACAATCTTGGCCATCCGCTCGACTTCAACCGCATCGATGCCTACACCAACAATCATTTCCATCACCTCACTTTAAAATTATAGTACAAAAAAAGAGTCGTACATTGCTACAACCCTTTTTTAGTAAAATTGTTAATCTTTTTTATTCTTGATGACGAAATCCCGGCCACTGCCCGAACGGTGCGAGCCACCACGATAACCGCCGTGATCGTGGTCACCACCGCGATAGCTGCCATGGCCGTGACCACCGCTGTGGCCGTAATTGCCACGTCCGCCACGGTCACCACCGCGTCCATGACCATATCCGCCACGACCATGACTGCCACCGTGACCGTAGTTGCTACGGCTTCTACCGCTGCGTCCATGGCCACCACGGTTAGGAAGTGGTTTCTGCGAACTAATATTAACCTCAACGTCGGAAGAATCTTTAGACAAATCCTTCAAAAACGCCGAAACAAGGTCGACTGCAGAGTAGTTTTCCAGCAGCTCGCTTGCATCATCCGTATACTTGGATAGGTCTTCCTTTATCAGGTCAACAATCTTGGACTTGGCCAGCTTTAATTGACCCTGCAGAGCCTGGTCATCCGTTGGCGGAGTCAGCGGCATCATCTGCTTCTTGGTCAGCTTTTCAATCGTCTTCATGTAACTAATCTCACCCGGCGTAACAAAGGTAATCGAGTTACCATTTTGACCAGCACGGCCAGTACGACCGATACGGTGAACGTATGAGTCCGGATCCTGCGGAATGTCATAATTATACACATGGGTAACGCCAGAGATATCAAGGCCACGGGCAGCCACGTCAGTTGCCACTAGAATATCCAGCTTGCCAGCCCGGAAGCGCTTAAGTACGCTAATTCTACGAGCCTGGGAAAGGTCGCCGTGAATCCCAGCTGCATTGTAGCCCCGCGCTTGCAGTCCCCGGGTCACCTCATCAACGCGACGTTTGGTCCGAACAAAGACAACGGCTAAGTCGGGACTTTCGACGTCGAATAACCGGCACATAATGTCGAACTTTTCGGAGTCTTTAGCCCGGACAAAGTACTGATCGATTAGGTCTGCCGTCAATTCCTTAGCCTTAATTTGCACAATCTCGGGGTCATGCATGAATTTTTCACTAATGTTTAAGATGGGTTTGGGCATTGTAGCACTAAATAATAGGGTCTGCTTGCGGTTTTTCACGTAGCTCAGAATGCTTTCAATGTCCTGGATGAAGCCCATATCTAGCATTTCGTCTGCTTCATCTAAGACAATTGTAGAAACGTCCTCCAAGTTAACCGTCTTTCGCTTCAGGTGGTCGAGCAGCCGACCCGGCGTACCGACTAAAATCGCCGGCACGTTATTTTTCAACGAACGAATCTGGCGGCCAATGTCGGCACCACCGTACACAACCTGAACGCGTGCATGTTCATCGCGGCCAAGCCGGAAGAGTTCTTCCTGGGTCTGAATGGCCAATTCACGCGTTGGTTCAATAATTAGCGCCTGAATCACCTTATTATGGTTATCTAAGTTTTGTAAAATTGGCAGGGCGAAGGCGGCCGTCTTACCGGTACCCGTCTGCGCCTGACCAATCACATCTTTGCCCGCAAGGGCAAGTGGAATCGTCTGTTCCTGGATTGGCGTTGCTTCCTCAAATCCTGAACGTTTGATGGCCTTTAACAGCTCATCGTTTAAACCTAATTCCGTAAATTTCACTAAATTCTCCTTATCTAAGCCGCTCTACTACCTTTTCTAGGTGCATTCCATGTGATCCCTTGAGGACAACTATGTCGTGCGGCTTAATATCATTCTTCAGATCAGCGATCATGCGCTGCATCTGGTCTTCTCGGTAATAATGCAAATGTTCTGGCCCATAACTGCCCCTTAGTGCATCAGCTAAATTGTTCATCTCTGAGCCAAATAAATATACTTCGTTAATCACTCGGGGGTCAAGGCAGTCAGCCAAAGAGCGGTGCAGAGCAGCAGACCTCTGACCGAGTTCCAGCATGTCACCCAAAACGGCAATTCTCCTGCTGCCCGCGGCCACCTGAATCTGGCCAAAACTGGTCAAAACGGCGCGCACAGCGGTCGGGTTTGAGTTATAGACATCGCTCATGATGTCCTCGCCCAGGTCACCTTTTTCCCATTCCATCCGGTTAGCCGTCGGCGTAAAACTGGCCAGAGCAGATGCAATCTCCTCGTCACTCTCGCCGAAGCGCCGGCCGACGCACAGGGCCGAAAGCGCGTTGGACACGTTGTGCTTGCCGATCATCGGAATGGTGAACTTGCAGCTTGAGCCGTTGACGGTAAACGTTGCGTGGTGCTTGTAGCTGGTAAAGCCAGTTGCATAAACTTTATCATCTTTTGCAAAGCCAAAGGTAACTTTTGCCTGGCTAATCTTGGCGGCACGCTCACGAAGTAGTGGTTCATCCCCATTATAAATCAGCTCCCCGTCTTCACGCAGAAAGTCGGTGATCTCCATCTTGGCGTCGGCAATTTTTTCCCGCGATCCCAAAAATTCAATGTGGGCCTCACCAATCATGGTAATCACGGCCACATCAGGATGGGCTAATTCACTCAGGTGGTGCAGCTGCCCCGCACGGTCCATGCCCATTTCCAGTACCAAAATCTCGGTGTTGGGCTTCATTTCCAGGATAGTCATCGGGACACCAATCTCATTGTTAAAGTTGGCATCGGTCTTGTGCACGTTGAACCGCTTGGAAAGAACAGCGGCGGTCATGTCCTTGGTCGTCGTCTTCCCGTTGGAACCCGTGATCCCGACAACCGTGGGGTTGACCTTGCCCAGGTAATACCGGGCAAGCTTCTGCATGCTCGCTAGCGGATTGTCGACCTCCAGCACTGCAATATTGTCCGGCTTTCCTGGGTGGCCCTTCTGCCACAAGGTGGCCTTGGCACCCTTGACGATTGCGCTGTCAATAAAACTATGACCGTCCCGGTCCCCTTGCAGCGGAACAAACAGTCCCCCGTCTTCAATCTTTCTCGAATCAAAGGCAACAGATGTAATAACGGTTTCGCAATTACCTTCACAAGTTGAATTAATCGCTTTGGCAATTTCTGCCAGTTGCATTTTCATCTATTTTTCTCCTTGCTAAAAAAGAAATTCGTGGTAAAGCAACGGCTATGCTAGTCCCCGTTTAGTGCAGCACCCGACAGCTTTACATAAAAAAGCAGCCCCAATGGGACTGCTTCCACCAGATCAAAGATACTACTTCTTGTTCATACCATACTTCTTGTTGAACTTGTCGATCCGGCCATCGGCTTGAGCAAACTTCTGCTTGCCCGTGTAGAATGGGTGGGAATCTGAAGTGATTTCAACCCGAATCAATGGGTAAGTCTTACCTTCATAATCTACTGTTTCCTTTGACTGAATGGTTGAACCGGCAACAAACTTTGCACCTGTTGCGGAATCCATAAAGACAACTTCATGGTAATCTGGATGAATGCCTTGTTTCATGTTTATTACTCCTTTGCCATGGCTTTATCGCAAGCCATAGATTAATCGATTAACGTTTACTACTTTAACATTTTTGCGTCCAAACTTCAAGGCTTAATTATCAGCAGGCCACCTCTAATTTAAAACGATGTCCGCCGGCCTGACTTCCTTGCCAAAGTATGGTTTCAGTTCCTTGTCGTAATCGGCAGTAAAAAACTTCTGCTTGTTAAGCTTAGCAATTTCCTTGTTGGTCCAGTTCAAAAGCGACTTGTTGTCCTTTTTGACAGCCGGGCTGATAAACTGGTTCGGCCCCAGATTCTTGATGCCCACGGTGTAATTCGGGTTGCGCTTAACCCACGCATAAAGGTAAGAATTGTCATCGGCCAGGGCAGTGGCACGCTTGTTTTTGATGGCGTTGAACTGCTGGGTCTTGGAATCAAACTTGAGCAGGTTGACGTTGCCTTTTTTAGTAAAGTAGTTTTCGGCGGTCGTTCCCTTAGTAACAATTACGCCCTTGCCCTTCAGCTTGTCTTCACTCGTAATCGGTGCGTTTTTGGGTGTGACGACGCCAACCGAGACCTTCATGTACGGCTTGGCAAAGTCCACCACCTGCTTGCGCTCGGGCGTAACCGTGAAGTTGGCCAAAATAATATCAGCCTTGTTCGAATTCAGCGTATCCACCCGGTTATTGGCATTGACCTGAACAAATTTAATTTTCACGCCCAGATCCCTGGCCATTTGCCGGGCCAAGCGAACATCATAACCGACCCGCTTGCCGTGATCATCAACCCAACCGTAAGGCGGAAGGTCGCCGAAAACTGCTACGCGCAGCGTACCGCGCTTTTTAATTGCGGCCACGCTGCTATCATTGTCACCAGCAGCATTATTTCCGTCTGTTGCTGCCTTGATGCCCCCAAAAGCAGCCAGGACCAGCACAACGGCTGCAATTGCGCCAACGATTATTTTTTTAGTCTTGCTCATCTTGCTCTTTTCCATTACGTACTCCTTAAAAATCCATGCTATTCAAAAATTCACGGGCACGCTCGGTCTTCGGGTGCGCAAAAAATTCCTTGCCCATAGTTTCTAAAATCTGTCCGTCTTCCAAAAATAGCACCTGATCTGCAATTTGCTGTGCAAAGTTCATCTCATGAGTCACAATAATCATCGTCATGTGGTCCTTCTGGGATAAATCGGCCATGATTTGCAAGACGCCCCGCACCATCTCGGGATCAAGCGACGCCGTTACTTCATCGAACAGCATAACCTCCGGGTGGAGAGCCAGGGCTCTGACAATTGCGATTCGCTGCTTCTGGCCACCCGATAATTCACGTGGGTAAGAGTCAACGTACTGGTCGAGTTCCACGCGCTTCAGCAGCTGGATTGCTTCAGCGCGCACTTCTGCACGCGGCCTTTTTTGCACGTTGACCGGTGCCAGCAAGATATTTTCAATCACGGTCAGATTAGGGAACAGGTCATAGCTCTGAAAAACCATGCCAATCTTTTGGCGCAGTACCTGCCAATTTTTGGCCGTAGGAACAACTTTCTGCCCCTTAAAATAAAGCGCACCGCTGCTAAACTCCTCAAGACCGTTCAGGCACCTGATCAGGGTGCTCTTACCCGAGCCCGATGGCCCCAGCAGCGTTAGAACTTCCCCCTTGTGCAGGGTAAGATTAATGTCATGCAGCGCCTGCCAATCACCATAAAATTTATTTAAATGCTCTACTCGTAAAATTTCTTCTGCCATTATGCTCACTTCTCCTGTTTAGCTGCCAGGCGCTTGGCCCAAACTGACAATGGATAGTCAATTATGAAGTATAAAATGAAAATCAGTCCGTAAATCCAAAAAACGGCACTCGGATACTGCTGGCTGCTTGCTTCAATAATCTGCTGTCCGATTGCAATCACGTCCATGATGCTAATCATCATTAAGAGTGACGTAGTCTTGATCACCCGCGTTGCCAAGTTTATTGTTGCCGGCAGTTCGAGCTGAACGGCCTGGGGCAGGAGAACGAAGCGAAACAGTTGAACCCGGCTCAATCCCAGGGCCAGTCCCGACTCTTTCTGCGTTAACGGCACCGACTCAATCGCACCGCGCACAATATCACTAAACTCAGCTGCTACCCACAAGGAGAAGGCAAGAACGGCCATCCAACTTGCAGGCCAGTTGATGTGAAAACTCCGGGGCAGGATGTAGTAGACCAGGTACAGCAGCACAATCGTTGGAACAATGCGGAAAAATTCGAGGTAAAGCCGCAAGACAAAGCGGACGATCTTGTTAGGCATCGTTCGCAGAATGCCAAAAAGCATTCCCAGCAGCAGGCCAATCACTAGACTGATCGCCGCAATCCACACGGAGGTCCACAGGCCCCCAAGAATGCGGGCCAAATTATTGCCTGCAAAAAAAACATTAATCGCCGAATGTCCCATAGCGTACCTTCCTTTCCACATAGTTAAGCCCCAAGATCACCGGAATCAGGATAATTGCATAGGCAACCACCAGAACCAGCAGGTACTCGCTTGACCGGTAGTACAGCCCGATGAGGTCAAGAGCAGTATTGGTCAATTCCGGAATGGCGATTACCGAAAAAATTGAGGTTTCCTTAATCAGGAAAATCACGTTCGCAGTTAACGCCGGCATGCTCAGGGTGAAGCCCTGCGGAAAAACGACGTAGCGGGCAAGCTGGAGACCGTTCATTCCCAGCGCCTTGCCATCATCAATTTGGGTCTGACTAACGCCATTAAAGCCGCCGGTAAAGCCCTCGGCCATGTATGCGCCGCCCAGAAAAATTAGGCCAATAACGCCACAGGTCTGGGCTGACATTTTTAGTCCAATGACGGGAAACGCGTAGTACAAGAAGAACAGTTGAATTAACAAAGGCGTATTGCGGGCCACTTCAACGTACGTCGTCAACACCTGGCTCAGAACCGGAACATGGAAGTACTGCATCAGACTGACGACAATACCGACAATAATCGAGCCCAAGATGCCGACAACTGAGAGCCCCAGGGTTAATTCAAAGGCCTTGACAAAAATGGGTAAACTTTGTGCGATAATTTGCCAACTCATTTATGACCTCCCTTTTAAACAAAAAAAGCCTTATATCACGTAGATTTACAGGCTTATATCACAAGTAAAACAAAAACCCACGAATTGTTTATCTTCGTAGATTGGCAGTCAATCATGCAATGCACAGTACGAATCCAGAAACAATGCACCCTTCGGTGCTTTATTCAAAAATAGCGAAATGCGCCCCATCCCGCACTAATTTAGCTTGCTTCATAAATACGCTCTCCTGATCAACTTTAAGTGTGTTTAATCATATTCTTTCACTTACTTTTTGTCAATTAATACGACTTGACGGCCTCCGCCCACGCTGCACCGCCATTAACCAAAAAATGCACCCACGGGTGCATTCACTTTATGACTAGCTTATTCAACTTTTTTAATTTCTGCCAAATAGGGAATTGACGGCTGGGCGCCGTAACGCTGCACTGTAAGTGCTGAGGCCCGGTTAGCAAAAGCGAGCGCCGCCTTAAAGTTAGAAAAGTCCGGCCTAAGCACGCTCGCCATCGCGCCAATAAAGGTATCGCCAGCCGCAGTTGTATCAACGGCCTTCACCTTGAGGGCGGGCACCAGTTCACTTTGGCCCCGGAAATCATAGAACGCACCCTTGGACCCAATCGTGATGACAACTGCTGCTGCTCCTAGGTCATGAAGCCTGCCGGCCGCCTTTTGCGCGCTCGCTTCATCAACCACCTCCACCTGGGCAATGGTTGCCGCCTCGGTTTCGTTCGGGACGATAATGTCTGTCAGCCGCAGCAGTTCTACCGGAATTTTCCCCATTGCGGGCGCAGGATTCAAAATGGTTCTAACTTTGGCCCTATGCGCGATTTCAAAGGCCCTCATCGTTGCTTCAAGCGGCGTTTCAAACTGGGCAATGATAAAGTCGCTGCTGGAAATCAGGGACTGGTTTTGTTCAACGTGATCAACCCCAAAACCAAAATTGGCACCAGCGTAAATGGTAATCGCATTTTGACCATTATCATCGACCGTGACGAAAGCCTGACCCGTAGATTCTTTAGGGCTAACCGCAATGCCCTGGGCGTTAATGCCTTCTTGCTGGATCAGAGCCAGCATCTCTTTTCCAGGCGCGTCATTGCCCACTGCCCCAATAAAGTTGACGGTGCAGCCCGCCCGTGCCGCAGCTACCGCTTGGTTGGCCCCCTTGCCGCCCGCCGCGGAATAGTGTTCTTTGGCGTGAATGGTCTCGCCCGGCTTCGCCATGCGCTCAACCCGCAGATTAGTGTCCAGGTTAATACTTCCAACAACAGTAACTTTGTTCATTTTTTCTCCTTTGCACCCATAAAACAAGTGAAACTTTTCTTCTCCAGTACACCAAAATAATAACATATTTGAAATTGCTTTCAATTATATTTATTTCCTGTTTTCTTCACTTTACCAACAACATAAAATACTATTGAGCCCACTAACAGAGTTCAGTCTTTTTATTTCACACGCCATGGCCTATAATTGAGCTTGATTTATTATAATTATTTAAGATAATTATTTAAGGAATTAACATGAAACGACAACTCAACTTTTTTGCTGCCCTTGCTACAGTCATGGGAACCATGATTGGGGGCGGCGCTTTTTTCAAAATTGCAAACGTCTCATCCTTGACCCACAACGCCTGGCTCAGCATCCTCGTCTGGCCGCTTGCGGGCTTTATTACGCTCATGGCTGGCCTCAGCATTGCCGAATTAGCGGCCATTTTTCCCGAAGATGGCGGTCCGGTGAAGTATCTGGAGGCCATTTACGGACCCAAAGTGGCGTTTTTATTTGGCTGGTCCCTAATAATCGTCTATTATCCTGCCAATATTGCCGCGCTCTCCATCATTTTTGCGACCCAACTCAAGCAAATTTCCCCCTTTCAGGACCTTTCGACCACCGCTATCGCACTTGTCGTGATGCTTTTGATTTTAACCATCAACTGGCTGGGCTCCAAGTTGAGTTCCCAAGTGCAAAAGGCTGCGCTCATTATAAAACTTATTCCCATTGCCGCCATTATCCTGTTCGCCCTGTTTTATCAAGGGCCCAACCAATTGGCTCACATTCCTGCGCCGCACATCAATTCGGTATCGGGGGCCGCTGCCTTCGGACAAGCCCTGCTGGCCGTTCTCTTTGCCTATGACGGGTGGCTAAGCATCGGCAATTTGGCCAGTGAAGTCAAAAATCCCTCCAAGACCTTGGCACAAGCAATTATTTGGGGGCTGCTGGGCGTTACTGTTTTTTACACGATGCTTAATTGGAGCTACGTTAAAGTTATCCCGTGGCCACAAGTAGTAGGCAACCAAACAACGGCGATTTTAACAGCCAAAAAATTATTCGGGGACTTGGGCAGCACGTTGATTGCGGGCGGCATCCTGGTTTCGGTTTTTGGCGCCATCAATGGTCACCTCTTGCTGGGTTCACGCATGCCCTATATCCTCGGGCGGCAAAAAAAGCTGCCGGCAGCGGACTTTTTTGGCAAGCTTAATTACAAGACGCTCGTGCCCACCAACAGCATGATCTTTGAATGCGTTATTGCTGCCATCATGATTTTCTCCGGAACATTCGATTCCCTGACCAACATGCTAGTTTATGTGTCGTGGATTTTTTCTATCCTGCTATTCCTGGGCATCTTTATTTTGCGCAAAAGGCAGCCCGATTTGATCCGCCCCTTTAAAGTTCCCGGGTATCCCTTGCCGCCGGTGTTGGCAATCGGCGGTGCGCTTTTTATCGTGATCAGCACCACCCTGTCGCAGCCAGTTCTAGCGCTTACCGGCATTCTGCTCATGCTTACCGGTTGGCCCGTCTATGCTTATGTTCATGCTAAAAATACGCCGGATAACAATTTAGACAAAGATAACAAACTGAACTGACCTTAATCCTGACCACTACCATATTGACCACAGCTCCGGATACACAAGCAGCCGGACTTTTTTTGTAACTGCTAGCACTCTTTTAATGTCAACCAAGATAATGCCTTTTAGCCGCAGCATGAATTTAAACTTCAAATTACCGAGGGTTTCTATTTGCTAAAGAAATTTTTTGAGCCTATATTTACTATAGTTAGAACTTAAGATAGAAGGAGTAAAGATGACAAACTTATTAATTCTAGGTGCCAGCGGCCAAATTGCTCAATTAGCAGAAGAATTGCTGCACCAACATAAAGAAATCGTCACAACATACTATTTGCGCCACTTAAACAAGTTGCCCGAGGCACACAAGTCCTGGGGCAAAGTGATAAAAGGCGACGCGACGGACGCTCAGACCCTGAATCAGGCAATGGCAGGACAGGACATTGTTTATGCCAACCTGGCGGGCAGCAACATTGAGCAACAGGCTAAAAATGTTGTAGCAGCAATGAAAAAGCAGGGTGTCAAGCGCCTGATCTGGATTTCCACGATCGGCATTTACGACGAGGTGCCCGGCAAGTTTGGTGAATGGAACAACCAGATGCTGGGTGAAAGCTACTTGCCTACCTACGCAGCAGCTGCCAAAGTAATTGAAGAGAGTGGTCTTGATTACACCATTATCCGTCCAGCCTGGCTGCAGGATCATGATGAAATCGACTACGAGCTTACCCAGAAGGGTGAACCCTTCAAGGGAACCGAAGTCTCACGCAAGAGCATTGCCAGCTTAGTGACAACGCTTGTGCTCAATCCAGCCGAGCATGTCCAGGAATCCCTGGGCGTCAACAAGCCCAATACGGATGGGGATAAGCCTAGCTGGTACTAGTTAACGCAGATATAGACGCCCAAAAGCCGCTTAAATTATAAATTTAGGCGGCTTTTTACGTAGTCAGATGTTGATTTCTTTAATTGAGTGCACGAAACTTTTGAGTGCTTTTGAATGGTTGTTTTTTAGATAGATCAGCTGCATTGCGTACCCTTGCTTTTGGCGTGAATGAAAATGGCGGTAAACAATTTCGGGGTCTGGCTTCATTATCTGGTTGATCAGGCCCTTCGGAATATACGCAATCCCCTGGTTCAGTGCTGTGCTTGTCATCAGCTGTTCAATTGAAGAAACACGCTCAATCTGGTAGTTGTTCATACTCTTATGCAGAGTAGCAGTAAACGTCTTCCGCATAAAATCAGAATTTTCGCTACTGTAATAGAATAGCGTTTGCCCGTCCAGGTCTTTTTCAGTCAAATATTTCTTTTGACTGAGCACATTTTGTCTGCTAATTCCCATCACCATCTCATTGGAATAGACCGGCACAAATTCATATTGGGCTGCTTGCGGAATGTCATAACTGCCGTAGTGGTTAATATAGGCGCAATCCAGCTTATTGAGAGCAAGATCGGTCAGGATGTGTTCGACGCTCTCCTCCATGGTAAAGAAGTCAATTTTCGGCTCCAGCTTTTTGGTCTGATAATTAATGATCTCCCTTTCCATTATAAAGGCGTCAAAGATCGAAAAATAGCCAATATAGAGCGTGTTGCCAGTAGCCTTGGAAATGTTTTTCAATTCGGAAACGGTCGCGTCCAAGTTGTTCAGGTATTCCTGCGCACGCCCGGCAAAATATTTACCAGCTTCTGTCAAGCTAATTCGATTACTGGTGCGATCAAATAACTCTACACCCACTTCATTCTCAAGCCGGGCCATCTGACGTGACACCGCTCTTTGGGTAACGTACCTTTGTTCTGCAACCCTGCCAAAACTGCCCTGCTGGACCACAGTCAGGAAAACTTTCAATTGTTCACTATCCATCTATTTTCACCCGTACATTTATATCCTAGTGGCGACTGAAACTACTATAACACATTTTGCGTGTAAGCGATTATAATTTTAGTGTAAATACTTGTAGGAGGTTTCACAAATGGAAATCAAAGAAAATTATGATGTTGTTATTGTTGGTGGTGGTGCAGCCGGTTTTACAGCCGCATACCAGGCCAGCAAACGTGGACTATCCGTCTTGGTCGTTGAAAAAGGCCGCAACACGGGCGGCAGCGGCGAGCATATCGAAGGTGCTTTCGCCGTTGACTCATACTTGCAAAAGCAGCATAACGTCAAGTTAACCAAAAAAGAGGCCTTAGACGAAGAGTTAGATTATTCACATTACCGGGCCGACACACAGGTTTGGAAAGAATATATTGACGCTTCTGCTGGCATCATCAAGTGGCTGAACGACATCGGCGTTGAATACCTGGACGTAGCACCGCTTGGTAGCGGCTACCAGACTTGGCACTTGTTCAAGGGCCTGGGCAAATCCGTTATTCATGACGTTTTAGAGCCTAAATCCAAGCAGCAAGGCACAGAAGTTGTCACGTCTACGACCGTAACCAAGATTAACTTGGACAGCAAGGGCCAGGTCGAAGGCCTGGTTCTCAAAGACTTGACCGATGACTCAACTAAAACAGTCTCGACTAGAGCAGTTGTGCTGGCAACGGGTGGCTACTTAAACAACAAGGAAATGATTAAAAACGAAACCCATTACGATGAGAACCAGCTTATCCCGGTTAACTCAATGAAGAACACGGGTGACGGACTTAAGCTTGCCTGGGACGTCGGTGCACAAAAGTACGCAATGGACATGGCAATGCTCTTTGGTGGTTACCTTAAGGACCCAACCAAGCCAGGCTACGTTTACCGTTATTCAGAATTAAACGGTGCAGCCGACCAGCAGTCGCTGCTCTGGGTTAACGAAAACGGCGACCGTTTTGTCAATGAAGAAGTTGTTGATAACTTTGCACTGGCCGGCAACGCTTTGTTCACCCAAGGCAAGGTTTACTCCATTATCGACCAGGCCACCATTGATCACTTGGCTGACGAGGGTCTCTACAAGCCAATGGGAACTTGGGACTACCACGACACCAAGCTGCCACACCTGAAGGAAGAAATGCAAAAGGCCTTTGATGAAAACGCGCCTTACATTACCAAGGCCGATTCAATTGCCGAATTAGCACAAAAATTAGGCTTGGCTGACCTGGAGCAAACTATTAGCCACTACAACGAGATGGCTCACAACGGCCAAGACGTTGACTTTGATAAGAAGGCCGACTTCATGATTCCAGTCGAGAACGGTCCGTTCTACGCCTTTGAACTTGGCATCGGTGCCTTCTGTACAATGGGTGGCCTGAAGACCGATACTGAACACCGGGTTATGGATAAAACCGGAAAGCCGATTAAGGGTCTGTACGCCGCCGGCAATGACGGTGCTGGCATGCTCATTGGCGACACTTATGGTCCTAACATGCCTGGTACGGAAGCCGGATTTGTCTTCTACTCCGGCAAGCACGTTGCCAACGTAATTGCTGACCAGATCAAGGGTTAAAAAATATTAGCAATTAAAAAGAACGAGTCATGGTACCCGTTCTTTTTTGTTTGCACCAAGACTTTTGCTAAAATAAACGGGCTTTACCCCGTCCTTTGTGCCAATTATCAGTATTCTGATTGGCTCGTTCCGCCAGAAAAGCTTAACCTTGCATCATTAAAGAAAGCAGGTTAACAAACATGGTTAAAGCAATCGTTCAAACAGGTTATCGGCGCGCGGAATTGCGGGACAGGGCTGCAGATGCGCTCACGCCCCTATCAATCAAAATCGAAACAAAATTCGTACCGCTCTTGCGCTATGATCTGCTCAAACTGGATCAGCCGGTCCCCGCCCAGTTGCCCGCGGTCCTGGGCTACGGTGCAACGGGCATTGTTAAAGAAGTGGGCAGTTTGCGGTCAACGGCACTTTTGGGGCAGCCCGTCCTGCTGCTGCATCCCCGAGGAACCTTTCAGGAAGAAATCACTTCCAGCATCCCACCGCTTGCAATTCCACTCATTTCTGGTGTTACATTAAGAGACGCAGCTGCACTAATCGGTGGCGGTGACCTGGCCTTGACCCTTTTTAAAATTGCCCAGAAAAAGCAGCAGCCGCTGGTGATTTATGGTGCAGACTCGGTGACCGGTCTAATCTTGATGCAGCTATTGACGCACCACAGTCAACTGCCCTTCATCCCCAAGGTGCAGCCAATTTCACAAGATTACCTCAATGAAAAAGCCACCAGGTACAACATCGATACTGCACGGCCAGTTAACTCGACGAATAAACTTGTCTTTGACCTGGCCGGTGCGGGCGTTAATTCCCAGTTACTGGCCCACCTGCAAGGCGGTGACCAGGTAATCAGCGTCGCCCAAAAGGACGTGCCCGGCATTCAGTTCATTAGCAAGCCCTCTTTACCCAAAGATTATCTTTATTTAATGCAAGAAATCCAGCATAACAGGTTATTCATTCCCATCAACCAGGTTTTTTCCTACTTGAACTTTGAGCGGGCGCTTGCTGCCCAAGCCCACGGGATCAGTCGCGGCCGCAACCTGATTGCCTTTCAGGAAGCACCAGAATAGGCATATAATATAGTTGATTAATCAGAAAATACTGTTCGAGGATCACATGCAAAATTACGAAGGATTAATTTCACAAAAGATTGGTGCACTGGTCAAAAACGCCCGCGTAAAGCAGCGACTTTCCCAGCAAGAACTCGCTAGCGGCATCTGCTCGCAGGCGTTGATCAGCAGCATTGAGCACGGCGAATATATTCCCAATGCTGCTATTTTTATTGCCCTCTGCAACAAGCTGCACCTTTCAATCGATGATGCTTTTTTGAAGGAACGCCTAAATTTTGGTAACAACGCCCAGCTAGCACAAACAGCCTTCGATCTCTGCCGCCAGCATCAATATCAGCGCCTCTTGCAGTATCTTGATAGGCAAGCAATTATTATGTCACTTAACTCAGACTTAGACTTTCAAACCTATTATTACTATTATGGCTGTGCCGTTTACCAGGTAGAATGCAACCTGCGCGACTGCCAGCACTACTTTGAACTCGCCCTTTCCTACACGATGAACGCGAATCAGCCCGCACCGCGCAATCCCGTTGAACTACTGCTAGTAAATACCCTCGGCTTTATCTACGCCCAGCAAAAAAGAACTGCGGAGGCCTTTAGTCTCTTCAAGATAGTTAATGCCGCTCTTCTTAAAATAGACGCCCAGACCGAAAACCTTAACGTAATCCACTTTCAGCAGGGTAAAATTCACTTTGAATTAAAGCAGTACGATCAGGCCTTAGACACGCTTCTCACCGGCCTCAAGCGTATCAACCAACTAGGCTCAACCTTCATGGTAAACAACTACGCACTGCTAATCCTGGATTGCTACCAGCACCTGCAGTAAATCACCTAAAAATCCGCCGCTTGAATTATAGCAGCGGATTTTGCTTTGACCAAAAAAGTAATGCTTCATTTTAAAAACCATGTTGCAAAAAATTTTAACTGCACTTACAATTGTGCCAACAACCCCATAATATTGATAGTACAGGAGAAACAACAATTGATTATTGAAGAATTTAAAGACATCCAAATTGCATATATGCGCAGAATTGGTAAATACGGAGCGGAAAACAAACAGCTAATGGAAAACTTTAAGGCATACTTAAAAGCAAACAACTTGTTCAACAATGATACTACCATACTAGGAATCGCCTTAGATGATCCAATGCAAACACCGGCAAAGCAGCAAAGATACGATGTAGGCGTCATTGTGACTAACAAAGTGCAGCCCCATAAATTACCAACTCGTGGAATTACCAACGGACGCTACGCAATATTTGAAATTGCGCATACAGCAGAGGCCGTAGCAAACTTCTGGAACAACATCCCCGCTTTAACTGCCAGTCTGCCAATAGACGGCACTAAACCAATAATTGAGCGCTATGCTTATCCCCAAATTTCACAGCACTTATGCGAATTTTGCATCCCACTGCAATAATCACCTAAAAAAGCCCCAGCGTAATTAAAATTTCACTTAACTACGTTGAAGCCTTTTTATTCTCTTATAATACTTATTTCCCCTGCGCGTTGCGCTTCTTGATGCGTGCATTAATCCGCTTGGCCGATTTTTTCAATTCCAAGATGCAAATCAACCAGATAACAACATAAATTACTAAGAAGAGGCTAAGTGTCCACAAATCAATCGACCACTTATTAACCGTTACCATTACTAAGAAGAGTAAAAACGTGCCAACAAAGTGAAGGGCAAGGGCAAGTATGAAGGGCAAATCAGGGATAAATATTAGGCCAAGCAGCCCAATCAAACCCGAAAGCACGAAGACAGATACCACGCCCTTAGGTGTTGGCGCTATTCCTGGATATGCAAAAGTTAAAATCAACAAGTAAAAAACTGCACCAAATCCCAGGCCAGTAAAGAAGTAATCTACACATTTACTAAATAATTTCATTTTACAGACCAAGTGCTCTTTCTAATAGTGGAAAATAATGCCGCGAAACATCAACCTTGAGGTCATTTGTCAGAATTGCAATCATATTGCCATCGAAGCCGACTTCAACAGACTCAAGGTGATTTAGATTGATAACCGCATGCCTAGATACTTGGATAAAATCATTGCCTAATTTTTCTTGGGCCTGATAGAGTCGGCCAATTGTCTTGATATTTTTTGTGGTGGTGTAATAGGTTAAATTAGTTGTTTGGACTTCAATTTTGATTAATTCTGCACGCTTTACAACTACGATCCGGTCACTAGTCTTAACTGGTATAAGCTGTGGTTCTTTTTGAGCCAACTTTTCAAGCCAGCCAATCAGTCTCCTTACAGTCACATTTTTGTGTTGTGCCCTGATTTCAATTTGAATATCGCCTTCATCTAAAGACGAATCATTTTGAAAATTGATTTTCACTTTGTCCAATTCTCTTTCTAGTGGTTATGACCGAGATGACAATAATTATTAGAAGCAGAATAATACTCATTCCTAGCATGACAAGCGCATTGCCACCTTGGGTCAACTGGTGTCCACTCAGCTTTAAGTTAATACCCAAATATCTACTGAGTCGATTGCTTACGTTGGCGGTTAAGCGTGCCTTAAAGATTGGCGCTAACAAAAACTTTCTTAATGCGGCTGCTTCATAACTGCTTGGTACTAATTTTACCAGAGTTTGTGCACCAGGTGATAGTGTGCCATACGGCATATAAGTAGCAACGGCAAATCCAGCCACAGCACTAATCAATGCCGATAACCGACTAAAAGTGGTGGAGGAATTAATAAAAATAACAATTATTTCATTTAATAAAGTTGCACAGACTGCACCTAGAGCAATAAAGAGGAGGATTGGCAGGTAAGCGGCAGTAGGAATCTGGACCTGATCAACTGCAGTGAAGTAAACTGCCATAACGGCAAAGGTGATAACCTGCATAATGAAACTGATGATTGTACTGGATAAAACGTAGGAACAATTCTGCTTTAGTGCTGAAATATTGGTCAGCATAATATCATCTGCGGTCCTTGTTTCCCGGTCCCGGACCAGCTGTCCTAGAGCCTGAAACGACGTGGTAATCCCGGCAATTGCCACGATGCCCGCTATCATCCACAAATCCAGTACCTTGGTGGCACTAGGTAGACCACTCCAAGAACCTTTTAAAACCTTTTGCAGGAAGCCAATGTAAATAAAGAAGGAAATCAGCGCACCTAGACACGACATGATTGCACCCGGAACGTTGGCAAAGTATATTTTGATATTTCTCCATAATAAAGCGAGCATTATTGTAATTCCTTTCCCGTAATTTTAACAAAGGCATCATTGATTGAACCCTTCTGATAGTCAAAATCGGCAATAACGTTTCGGTTGGCACTGAGCAAGTTGATTGCCTTATCTGCATCCAGCGCTTCGACCTCAAATTGATTGCCTCCAAGTTGCCGCAAAGGATAGTCCGTCTTCAGTACGCACTTATCCCTCATCCTGATAAGCAGCTTTGTTGGTGCATAGCTTGCTATAATTTGACTGGCAGAACCACTGGCCAAGATATTTCCATTTTCCAGCACATATATCTGGTCCGCATTAGCAGCTTCTTCAAGGTAATGCGTAGTTAAAAAAATCGTTAGCCCCTGTTCTTTCTGCAGCTTCTCAAGTAAGTGCCAGATAACTAGTCTTGTCTGCAAATCCAAGCCTGTGGTCGGTTCATCTAAAAATAGCAGATTGGGTCGATCAACCAGTGCGCGAGCAATATCCACCCTCCTTCTTTGTCCCCCAGATAGTGTGCCATACTTTTGCTTAAAGAATTTTTTAATGCCGATTAACTTGACCAATTCTTCTATCCATTCAGGTGACCAGTGTTGGTACATCTTCGCCCTGAGGTAGAGATTATCTTTGACCGTCAAACTACTATCAAGCACACTATTTTGGAAGACAACGCCAATCTTCAAATTTTGACTATAGGTAATCGTCCCAGCCGTCGCTTTAAGCAGCCCAGTTAGGATATTTATCGTTGTAGACTTGCCTGCACCGTTAGTTCCCAGATACGCCACCAATTGTCCTTCATCAATCTTTAAATTGACTTTATTCAAAGCAAGATTCTTGCCATACTTCTTGGTTAGGTCACTAGTTTCAATTAGCATTAGAAATATTCTCCTCATTATTTATACTTAGTTAAGAATACAATTTTCGCTCTAATTTGTAGCACATTTCTAAATAAGTAGTCGTTTTTCACTCATAAAAAGCTGAATAATATACATAAAATATTTTAGAGAAGGGACTCTTCTAAATAAAGATTAGAAATTTGAGATAAGCAAAAAAAGGCCGGAGCCTCTTTTGATATGCCCCCAAAATGAGGACAGTTTAATAATTTCTAGCTGAGGACTAACCCCCGATATTCAGAAGGAGTCAGTCCTATTAGTTTTGCTTTGAGCAGCCGACCCTTTGCTTCGGGGTGCAAATTTGACCCAGAATTGTTTTTTTAAGGCGCAGCCTTTATTCCTGCCAGCCTGCTACAACTGCCTTGCCGATCATGTGACCGCTCTCCACCAGTTTGTGGGCCTTGCGCAGATTTTGCGCATTCAACGGCGTCAGCGTTTTAGTCAGCGTACACTCAAGCAGCCCGCTGTCTAGCATGGCCGCTAACTTGTCGAGAATTTCATGCTGCGAAATCATATCGCTGGTCTGGTAGTAAGACTTGGTAAATATCCATTCCCAAGCAAAGTGCGCCTTCTTCTTAGTCAACGCGCGCAAATTAATGGGCTGCAGGTTTTCAGTGGTCGAAACAATTCGCCCTTCCGGCTTGATTAGCTTGCACATTTCATTCCAGTGCCCGTCCAGGTCGCTTAATTCAAGGATGTAATCAACATATCGATGGCCGAACGCCCTAACTTGTTTTACTAAATCACTGCGGTGATTGACAACAAAATCGGCACCATGATTTTTGGTCCATTCAATGCTGTCTGGCCGTGAAGCAGTTGCGATTACCTTCAGTCCCGCCAGGTGGGCCAGTTGGGTTGCAATAGAGCCGACGCCACCGGCACCGTTAATGATCAGGATGGTCTTGCCCACATTACGGCTCGGGTCTATTGCTAATTCCAATTGTTCAAACAGGGCCTCATATGCGGTAAGCCCGGTCAAGGGCATTGCGGCAGCCTGAGCAGCGGTCAATTTCTGGGGCGCACTGCCGACAATCCGCTCGTCAACCAGCTGGTACTCGCTGTCGCTGCCCGACCTAGCAAACGAACCGGCATAATAGACGCGTGTGCCCGGTTTGAACAGTGTAACCTCTGCCCCCACTTCAGCAACGGTCCCGCAGGCGTCCCACCCAATAATTTGGGGCTCCTTCAGGACGCCGTGACCATTTTTTCTAATGCTGACGTCGACCGGGTTAACCGCGACCGCACTTGTTTTTACCAAAAGATCATGCCCTGTTGCAACGGGCCTGGACACCTCTACGTCAACCAGGCTTTTTTCATCGTCAATATCCAAGTGTTCTCTAAAACCAATAGCTTTCATTTCTGCTCCTTTGCGTTTTGCCTACCCCTCAATAGTACTTGGCCGCAGGAGAAAAACAAGACGTGAATTTTTATTTACTAAGTAACAATTTATTCCCCTAGCATGCTAACGGATAAAACGCTAAAATTAGCAGTGTACCGCAGAAAGAGAGTGATCATTTGCCACGCCACGCCTATAATTGTGCTCGGGGCTGTCCCGTCGAAAGCACGCTGCAAGTAATTGCGGGAAAATGGAAGAGCGTCATTATTTACCACCTAATCACCAATAAATCCTGCCGGTTTAGCGAGTTGCAGCGGCTGATGCCCCATATTTCCAGAAGGATGCTGGCCCTGCAGCTGAAGGAACTGGCAGGCGACAACGTCATTGCAAAAACCACCTATCCGGTGGTGCCGCCCAGAACCAGCTACGAATTGACCGACTGGGGCAAAACGCTTACCCCGCTAATCCTGGAAATGGAAAAATGGGGCGAAAAATACAACCAAACGCACGTTAACGATGATTAAGACCATTATTTCTTAGGGGGGCAAGACGGAGTCAAGAAGTGCAAAATAATTCAGAAAAATAAGCAGCAAAAAAAGAGGCCGGGGCCTCTTTTTTTAATCAATCAAATTACTTGTTAGCTGGCGTTGTCGCTGCTGGCTTTTGATCCGTCGAACTGGTTGAACCAGCAGGAGTCGTTGCAGTCTTGGAGTCGTCCTTGGCTGGCGTAGTTGCAGTCTTGGAATCATCTTTAGCTGGTGTAGCTGGCTTCTTAGCGTCGTCTGCAGCTGGTGCAGTTGTTGGCTTTGAATCGTCTTTAGCAGGAGTCGTTGGCTTCTGTTCTGGCGTAGCTGCTGGCTTTTGGTTAGCGGCCTTGATCTCGGCCTTGAGTGCCTTAATCTCAGCGCTCAAGTATGAGCGGTAACGCTTAGCGTACTTAGCGTGGTTCTTCTTGAGGTGCTTCAGGGCCTTCTTGTACAAGTTCAGCTTCTTCTTGTCGGACAGCTTAGCGCCCTTCTTGACAGTCTTGTTGAAGTAATTGTTAGCCTTCTTGTGCTTCTTCGTCCATGACGCCTTGGTCTTGCGGATCGGGCTCTTCTTTGCCGGTGCAGTCGCAGTTGGGCCGTTGAAACCAGGGTCCAGCGGGTTGGACGGATCAAAATCCGTTCCCTTAATCGGCTCGTTGATTGGCTGCTTAGCAGGCTCTTCAGCTGGCTTTTGTGCAGAATCCTTAGCTGGTGCTGTGGTTTGATCTTGTTTAGCAGTTTGATCTGGCTTAGCAGTTTGGTCAGCTTGCGTATCAGCCAGTACCATTGCGGTCTGACTAACAACTGGAGTCAGTGCGGTTAAACCGGCAACGGCCAACATGATGGCATTTTTCTTTAAATTCATAATTACCTCTCCGTATCTGAAATATTTTGTTCAAAAGGGTGCCTTTTGAAATTTCCTATAGTATACACGCTTTTGGGCGTTTTTGATACTAAATTTTTATAAAATCACAGTGTTAAAGAATTTGTTCTAAGAATTTCAATCGAAAATTGCAATTTTAAGTTGAACACCCTACTCGCTTTGATAGATGCAATCTAATCTTCTCTCATATAATTCATCGGGTGTGTGGTAGGCTA